>NZ_CEVYEL010000003.1:0-84471 GCF_982403165.1 Longicatena sp. | reverse complement strand
CTGTATTCAGTACGTTTTAATTATTTGTACTGTCTACTTTTGAGAATCGTATCATTTATGTGCAGCTCTTTTTATTATGCAAAGTGGATTGTTATCAGCAGATGATTTTAATGCTGTTGATGAACAGCCAATAGAGACATTACCAGAAGAAAAGATAGAGACTTCAGCAAGTAAGGTAGCTTCAGAGGATACCCCAACATCAGATAGGAATGAAGAACAATCACTTTTAAAGCAGGATAAACCAGATGAAAACAATAAAGAAACGACTGTAGAAGAGAATGTGCAAAAAGATGTTAAACTATCACAAGATGAAACAGCACTTTCTACATACTATCAGGATAATAAAATTTGTATTTATAATTACAAACAGCTTCAATTAATTGGTAGTGGTAAGCCCGTATATGAAGGGGATGTAAAGGGTGCGATTGGTAATGGCGAGATGATTTTTATAGATGATCAGCCAATCACGTATTCATTGAACCAGGATTATTATCTTATGCAGGATATTGAGTTTGAAAAGTCATCCTTGTGGTATTATCCACAGGATTTTACGGGAACGATAACTTCATATAAAGAACGTAAAGAACATGTATTGTATGATGAAACAACAGATACCATTTATATATACAATCGCTATCAGTTATCTTTGATGCAATCAGCAAATGCTGAGCAGGAATATGTAACAACCGGGGACTGGAATGCGGAAACACTTGGTATTGGACAAGTTTATACATTAAAGGATGGTACACATTTAACCTATGGCAAAGCACATACGTATGTGCTTGCTTCCTCTTTTTCTATCGAAGAGGTAACCTTAAAAGCAGCTGCCCTTGCTTTCACCAATACGGATCAATATCCATCGGTATATGATGGAAGAGAGTATTTTGGACAGGTTGTTAAGACTATTGATAATAAAGATTATATCCTAATTGGGAATCAAAAACAGCTAAGAGCAATCGGTACGGATACAAAAGTCACAGAACCAATTTGGGAAGTATATGAAGAACGTACATCAATTCTCACTTCATGGCAGGTCAAAGAAGACAATGCGGATCATCCAATTCGTCTGTATTATCCAGGAGATGCAGATTTGATTAAGTTTGATGAGACGTTTGACTGGTCTAATAGAGAATTATATGCCGTAAAGAATGGAGAACATAAATTAGGCGATCGTCAAAAATTAGATGGAATCACGATTACGGATGCAACAAAATGTTACAACTACTATGGTAGTAAACTAGATGTCAAGCAAAAATTAACCTATGATGCAACCAGTACAGAACCTATCAATATTGGAAAAGCTGGAGCAACCTATAGCAATACGGCGAATTATATTATTTTCCGTGATATTTATTTAACAGAGGATGGGACAGCTTCAGGAGCGACGGTTGCCTGGGAGCCAATTGAAAATTTCACTGGTACGATGATTGGACAAAAGGGCATGGTTGAAGGCAGTAATGCAATCATTCATAATGTAGAGATCAATCAGACAGATGCTATTAATCAAAAAAGTGAAGGGATATTTACAAAAACTTATCATGAAGAATATGGAATAGGCTTCTTTAGAAGCTTAGCATCAGGTCGAGATAGTAACTTACAGTTTTCTGATGAACCTATTCTTGTATCACATATTACTTTAGATACTGTTCAAGTGAAGACGACAACAAAGAGCATTGATAAGAATGTTTCATTAATTGCTGGTGTTTTAAAGGTATTAGGTCTAGGGGAGAGCTTAAAAGATGATCCAAAATCCTTTGCGACTGGGGCATTAGCTGGTGTTGTAAAAGGAAACGTTCAAATAGACAATTGTCAGGTAACCAATCTTAAGGGAATTACAAATGCAAATAATTATACTGGAGGATTGATAGGATATGTATCAGGCATCACCAAATATGAAGCTATTACAGGGTTGATTGGAGGTACTTTAAAAACATTAAGCGAATTATTAAATGCTTTACCTGTTTTAGGCTTAGGTGATTTAGTTACATTCTTATTAGATGGTGGCTTATTAGATGTGGGAAGCTTAATTCCTATTGGCTATGTGAATGCGGTTATAACAAATTGTTCCGTAAGTTTTGCAAGTGGGGCATCAATTATCGGTAACGATTATACCGGCGGTTTTATCGGGGATATCAGAGGTTCTATCATCCACAATGCGAAAGTTATCACAAATGGTGATAGTGAAATCCAAGGAACAAATTATGTTGGTGGTTTCGCAGGAAGAGCAGCAAATCAAGTCATTGCTGGAGCCCTTTCTTCTTTAGGTATCGATTTGCTAGGTAACTTTCCTGTCAATACCGTCTTCTTAAATTCCCAAATACAAGGTAGCGGTAAACTTAATGTGACGGCAACTTCGACAGAGGATAATGCAGGTTATGCCGGTGGTTTTGTAGGAAGTATGAGCAATAGCTATGCAATTGATTGCAGTGTGAAAAATCTTGGTAAGGTTTCAGGTAAGGACTATGTTGGCGGTTTTAGCGGTAAAGCGGATATGGGAGATGTCGCAGATATCAATGAAAGTGATGATGATAAGCAAGGATTGTTAAAACTGGTTCAAGGATTGTTATCAAGTATCCTAAGTGGGGATAAAAATATTCAAATACTGAATCTAGTAGGTATGCGTCCTTCCGTCATGACGGGAATAGAAGTTAGCGGACAGCAGATTGCGATTATCGCCAGTGGCAAGCATGCCGGAGGACTCACAGGCTATGCTGGGGCAGTACAAATCTCAAATACGGAAGAATTAAAGGATGATACAAAGACAACAACCAAGGAAGTACAGCGGGTTTTAACAAAAAATAATATTTCTTATACGTATGACAAGAAGGGAAATAAAGTTAGCGCATCAACTTCTCTTACTGTATCAGCAATAGAGCATGCCGGTGGTGGCATTGGGAAAGCAACCATGACAAGCTTAAGTGATGTCTTAGGCAGTACGGTAAAAGCTGCGGATTATATGCGGTTTGAAGTAAAAGATATAACGATACAAGGTGGTACAACTGGTTTAAAGGTGAAAGCTACTGGTGCCAATAGTAATGCCGGAGGCGTGATTGGTTATGGATTAGGCGGAGAAGTACGAAATGTGAACTTAACGAATCTAGCATCCATCAGTGCCGGTAAAAACGCCGGAGGTTTTGCCGGGTATTTTGGAAGTGGAACCTTAGCGAGTGTTGGAGGTGTAGATGTCTTAGGATTAGGCTTGATTCAAGCAGATGGCATTCTTAGCTTGGCTGACATGGTGGAAACTATGGTATACGATAGTTCCATTTCCGGTACAACAACAGGGTTTCGTGTAGTGACGAGTGAAACGGACAGTCATAGCGGCGGTTTTATCGGTAACTGTATCAGTGGAAAGGTAAAACGTGCCAGTGTCACTGCTTTACAATCGGTATCTGCACCAATGGATGCCGGAAATGCCGGAGGTTTTATCGGCTATGCGAAAGCCGGAGATGCTTTAGCTACCGTAGGAAATTCAACTAATCTAGCGGGAATTAACCTCACCAATCTATTAGGAGTCATGAGTGCCTTAACACCGGAATTTCAAGATATTACACTTACTTATGTAGCGAATGGTGCTGATCCACAGGTTTCTGCGCAAATCGCTGGTGGTGTCATTGGCGATGGACAGGCAGTTGATATGAATTACCGTGTGAACCATCCGGATGCCGGTGATACATCAGCAGAGGCAAAAACAACGGTAAGTGGTTTAGCATATGTAAAAGGAACAGCTTATGCCGGAGGTTTTGCTGGTCGCTTATTGCCAGGTGATGTTGCACAAACCGGTTCTATCAAGGTATTAAATCTGTTAGATGCTACCCAGTTGCTAAGTGTCATGGATGTCGCATACCCTAAACTTTCTGATATTTCTATTACAGGAGAACAGCTAATTGTTCGTGCAACAGGAAAACAAGGTGATGTTGCATTAGGTGATGCGGGTGGTTTTCTTGGCCATGGCAAGGCGGTGACAATAGCGCATGCCAATATAACAGATGTAAAAGAAGTTATCGGTGCTTATCATGCCGGTGGTTATGTGGGCATCTTACGTTCCGGAAGTGTAGCAGAGGCAAGTGATGCTATAGGAGAATTGTTAAACTCTATTTTAGGTAAATTATTAAATGTAAAAGAATTAACCAGTGTTTTACAAGCTGCCAGCAGTACCATTACGGATGCAAAAGTATCCGGACATGCAAATGATGAGGGCAATGCTGGATTGTATGTACATACTGAAGTGTTTGAAGGAAATGATATATCGCAGGCACAAGGTTATGCCGGTGGTTATGTCGGAGAGATGCAGAGTGGATATATTGATAATCAAGCGAATGCCGTTGATGGACAAAAAGGAACAGCAGTAGAGCATCTTTGGAAAGTAGAAGGGTTACGCTATGCCGGTGGCTTTGGTGGCCTTGTGCAGGCAGGCAGTGTTGCGGAAGTCGGACAAGACAGCAGCCTTTTAAATAAGCTGACACAATTCAATGATACACTTAGTGTTATTCAAGCTTTTGTGCCGGTTATCCAACATGCATCCATACGCTCAATTGCGAGTGGAATGCGTGTGCATGTAAGTGGCAGTGATACAAAAGATAATACAAATGATGTAAATACCGGAAGTGCCGGTGGTTATATCGGTTATGCCAGTGGTGTTCAAATTAGTAACTGTGATGTACAAAAGCTGCAAAATACAAAGGTTGTAGAACCAAAGGATTTGCAGACAAGAGAAGCTAATTCTTATTTTGATGGTACAAGTGACTATGCAATAAAAGGTTATCGCTATGCCGGTGGCTATTTTGGTAAGGTTGTAATCGGCAGCACGGCAGCCATTGGCGGAGTTAAGGTTTTAGATAAGGTTTTAAAGTTGGCAAATGCAGCTTCTGCCTTAAATGTTGTTGTATCCATCGTAGAGCATAGTGATGTTTACGGCGTTGCTTCCGGATTTAATGTTATCGCAAGTGATACGACTGGAAAGATCGGAAAAGCAGGCGGTTTTGCAGGAGATATGCAGGGAACACAGGTTCAAGATGCCAATGTTTATCGTTTTGCTCATATCATAGCCAGAGAAAGTGCCGGTGGCTATGCAGGTACTATACAACCAGGTGATGTGGCAAATGTTGTCACAGGAACAAGTGTATTAGGTGGGCTGATTCAAGCGGATAATCTAGTAAGCGTCCTGCGAACGTTTGTCCCAACAATTAAAAACAGTGAAACAACTTGTATCCCATGTGGCGGTGTCGTAAGAGCAGATGCGCAAAGCAGTGATGGTGTGCTAAGAGGTCTGGCAGGCGGCTATGTCGGTCATAATTTCGGTGGTCAGATTTGGGGCAATGATGGTAGTGATTGGAAGAGCAGTGCCTATACTGGACCACAGCGCAAAGCAAGTATAAAGCGCATTCGTTCGGTATATGGTGTGGAATATGCCGGTGGTTACACAGGTTTGATGCAATGTGCCAATGTGGTAGATACCGGCAGTCTGCATCTCTTATTTGATTTGATTACACTTGATAATCCATTGACTGTAATGCAGTCAGTATATCCTAGCGAAAAGCAAACAGCGGTTTCAGGACCTTTGCGAAATTTGGATATGGCAGAATGGAATGCCTGGGTAAAGGCAGTCGGTGTATATGGGGCATATGGACAACAGTTAAAAGAATTAGGAGAAGTTAATACTGCTGAAGAGTTCACTAACATCATACAAAAATATGCCTATGGTTATGCAGTAAGTGCCGGCCGTAACCAGGATGCTGCAACCTCAATACAAGGAAGTGCAGCTGGTGGCTATGTAGGACGCATGGAAGGCGGTACAATTACAGATGCGATAGCGCAGGACTTAAAAATAAGTAATGCATATCGCAGTGCCGGTGGTTTTGCAGGCGAAATGATAACGGGAACAGTTGCCAAAACCGGTGATATTGATTTAGCTAATGTAAAATTAGCAGGTACGATACCAGCGATAGAATCTTTTGTGCCTGTCATTCACACATCAAGTGTTGAAGGATATCGTGGCGGTGCCAGTATTGCTGCTACTGGTGTCAATCAAACACAAACAACCGGGTATGCCGGTGGTTATGTCGGCTACATGGTTGGCGGACAAATTTGGGGGAATGCGACAACAGCTTGTAATATCGAAAAACTGCGTCGTGTAGATGGGACAAGTTATGTAGGAGGCTATGCGGGTAAAGTAGATCCAGGCAGTGTCACACGTGTGGATACCGCAACCAAGCAAGGACTATTAAATCAGGTACTAAATTTATTGATAGCATCCCCAGCAGATCTTGTTCAAGTATTGAATGCAACGATATCAACCATCCGCTATGCCAAAGTATCCAGCTGGGATGATTGGGGCATTGTCGTAAATGGTGCTTATCAAGAGGGTGTAAATACAGCGTATGCAAAAGCAGCCGGAGGCTTTGCCGGAAGTTTATCAGGCGCGGTATTAGGAGAAGAAAAGACGGCAGATTCCGGTGTCCATGTAGATCGTTTACGTTCTGTTATTGGAGGAGATCATGTTGGAGGTTGTTTTGGAATAGGTGATGTCGATGCAGCAGCACAAGTATCTGGAGATGAAACAACCAATATCCTACATCTTATTAAAACCGGTGGTATTGATGTATTGGATACTTTCCGCACCTATGTATACCATAGTGAGGTTAAAGGAAGTCCACAGGCTGGCTTACATGTTAGCGCACATACGGAATCATCCCAAGGAAGCAATGCATCTTTAGTTTATTATGGCAATGCCGGCGGCTTTGGCGGCAGCTTATTGGATGGCTCTATCAAGAATAGTACCGTGACCAATCTAGCAAAAGTTGAAGGCTTAAATAACACCGGCGGTTTTGTTGGCTATTGTGGCAAGAGCGGTGTCGTTGATGCTGATAAGCTAGATGTTTTAGAAGGTAGCTTTGGAGAACTACTTGGTGGCTCTTTAGGTGTACTGGATGTTTTTGGCTCTAATATCCATGATAGTAAGGTATCCGGTATTGCGGGTGGTTACCTTGTAAACAGTGGGCAAGGAACACAGCCAATTGCCGGTGGCTTTATCGGTTATGGTAATCTTGCCCGCATCGTGAATTGTATTGCCGGAGGTGAAACACAGGAACAAGGAGTCAATCAGGTAGCCAGTCAAGGTATTGCCGGTGGCTTTATTGGCAAAACCGATTTTGCTTATCTGGCCGATGTACAATTCAAGTCAGAACTTGTCAACGCCTTGTTAACGGTTGTTTTAAATCCATTAGTAAAAGCGTTATATATAGACGATTTAGAAAATCTGGGTTTACTTGATATCAATCTTGGCATTCTTAAGGTAAAAGCTTTAAAAGATGGCGATGTAGTCAATCTGAACCTGTTAGGTTTAAAAATTTCGGTTAGTTTGTCAAAAAAATCATCAGAAAATCCAGCTGAAACCGATTTTGCGATTATTACCTTAGGAGATTCTACAATAAAGTTACCATGTAATGAGAATGGATTAATAGATTCTGAGCAGAATGAACAAAACGTCCGCGTCACTTTAATCAAAGCAAATCGAACAAAAGTAGAAAACAGTAAAGTTAACGGTACAAAGTTTGGTTATGATGTATTTGGCGGTGGAGCGGATAATGACAAGGATGTGCAGAAAGAAGAAGGTAGCAGTGGTGGCTTTGTTGGTTTTAACAAAGAAGGACTCTTCTTCGATAACACGATGGAATTGTGTGATACTATCAAGGGTACTGCAAATTCGATTGGACCTTTTACAGGAAAGAGTAGTCTTGCTTCAAGCTATGACTTCAATACGATTGAAAAGGTAGAAGGTGAGAATAATCTCTATCACATTTATCGAAAAGTAAACAGTATATATAACGAAATAACAAAAGAAACGTCCATCTTAACTGATATAACAACAAAGGTTGATGATTGGAATGCATACAGCATTAAACATATCGTCAATGTAAAAGAATTTGAAACGCTGAAAGATGCGCAGCTTGTATCATCTACTTCACAGCAAGCAATTCCATTAAATGCTTATGTATCACCAGCAAAAGCAGTGCTGATGGATGATATATCATCCGGGACTAATGCTTCTGATACAACCAAACCAGAACCATCACAGGAACAAGATCCATGCGATGAATTCTTGAAACTCACAATCAATAAAGTTTGGAAAGATAGTGATAATCGCGATCAGCTGCGACCAGACAAGATCAACATTACACTGCAACGATCATGGATAGAAAATAAGGAAGAGAAAAGTGAAATTGTAACGGGATATGAGAGTTATGTCATCAATGGTGATACAACAAAAGCAACTTGGCAGCATGTACTTACAGATCTGCCAGCTTACAAGACAGCAGAGGATGGAAGTCTTTGTTATTACACCTATACCGTAAGTGAAACAGCAATACCAGACTATATTACCAAAATAGATAGTTCACAGGATCATACAACCTTTACGATTACCAATAGTCATTTTGCAATACTGCCAGATACCGGTGGCATGGGAATCTTTATGTTTATTCTGGTGGGAGGCTGTATATTGATCGTTATGCTTTATAGTGATGTGATAAGGCATCAGAAAAGAAGAAAGGAGCGGCTAGCTATGAAGAAACAGCAGCGACAAAGTAATTCACCACCTGCTTGATACAAAGCAGAAAAATATTCATAACAGAAAAGGAAAGAGGGAAAACAAATGAAAAGAATATTTGCAAGTTTTATGGCAGTGGCAGTTGCCTTTGTCATGGTGTTAGGGTTTGGTAAGCCAATCACGGCTGCGGATGGACAAGGAAGTTTAACAATCAACGGTACGAAAGATGGTAAAACGGTGGAATTGTATCAATTGTTTAGTGCTACAAAAAGTGGTGATAATGTCGCATATACATTGAATACGGATTTCGAAGAGTATTTCCTTACGTTACCTGGATTTACTGGTAAGGCAGATGATGCTTTGTCAACTGCTGCATATGATTATGTAAGTGGATTAAATGAGGATACAGCTAAAGTAGATTTTGCCAAAAATGTTCTAAATTGGTTAGTCACCACAGAAAAAGGAAAAACAATAAATCCGACAAAATCTGAGACAGCTAATGCAGATAGTTTAACGATAGCAGATATATCATACGGATATTATTTGGTTTATCCAAAGGGTGCAGCAGACACAGTAAATGGGACTAATGAATTAGTAAAGAGTCCAGCTATGTTAGTTAGTATTCATAAAACTGAAACAACAATTAATATGAAAAGTACATATCCGACAGTGGATAAGGTAATCGTAGATGGAAACACTAATATAGCAAAAGATGCAAATATCGGTGACACGGTAACTTTTAAATTGACATCCGTTGTTCCTGATATGACCGGTTATAGTAGTTATACTTTTAACTTTAAGGATACATTATCAGAGGGTTTAACATTTGGCGAGATTAGCAGTGTGAAAATAGGGGAAAAGATTTTAACGGAAGATAATACAGATACACCGAAAGAGGATACATATACTTTAACTAAAAATGGGCAAAGCATTACAATAACCTTTAATAACTTTATTTCTAACAAGGATTCAGTAGGAGTATCAATAGAGGTTACGTATACAGCTATTTTAAATGAAAAAGCAGTTTCCGGAATGAATCCGAATTCCAATAGCGCAACTGTAGAGTATAGCAATGACCCATCGAATCCAGCAACAGGAACTGAAGACTCTGAGCCTAGTGTAGTTGATGTACATACTTTTGATTTTACGATTTATAAGTATTATTTAACAGATACAAATGATGCTGAATCAAAAACACCTTTAGCTGGGGCACAATTTGAATTGTATAAAGCAGATGGTACTTCTAAAATTAATTTAATTGCCTTTACTGGAGGAAATTACCGACAGGCTACTTCAGAGGAGGCAAATAAAGAAGGTTTTACTTCAGCTGTTATAACCTCTGATGATGATGGTAAAGTAAAAATAAGTGGACTTGATGCTGGAACTTATAAGTTAAAAGAAATCAAAGCTCCTGATGGTTACAATAAACTTGTAGGAGATGTAACGATCAAGATTGCGCCAACTTATAATACTAGTACACAAAAATTAGAGAAAGTGGATGTTACATATACAATAGGAGATCAATCAAAAACAATAACAATAACAAATAAAGATGCTTCTCCAGAAATTCCAATTGAGAACAAATCAGGCAGTGTATTACCGGATACAGGTGGGAATGGTACGATTATGTTCACTATCGTTGGTGTTGGTATTTTAGCAGTGATGATTAGCTGTTCTGCCATTAGTAGAAAACGCAGAAGAGCATAAGTAAAAAGGAAGAACAGGACTTTATTTAAGAAAATCACCTGTTTTTTCCGCAATGGGCATGAGAAAGCTTGTGCCTATTGCGGAAGAAAGATAAGATTGAGGATGAGGTTATGAAAAGACGAATCTTTATGTGTTTGCGAATATGTGGCTATCTGATAGGGTTAGGTATCTTATTTTATCCGGCTATTAGCAATTATTTGAATCAGCGACATGCGACAACGATTGCTACAGATTATGAACAGGAAGTATCACATATTACGCAACAGCAAGAAGATGAAATGATGCAAAAGGCATTGGCATATAATCGAACATTAATTGGAAACAGTGAGATACTTGATCCCTTCAGTGAAGAAGCGAAACAGTTGAAGCATACTACTTATAATAAACTGCTAGATATAGATGGAAATGGCATGCTTGGTTATATTGAGATACCGAAGATTCATATTTTATCGCCAATTTATCACGGAATAAGCGAACGTGTATTACAATCTGGTATCGGACATTTACCAGAAACTTCTTTGCCGGTGGGCGGGGAAACAAGTCATACGGTATTATCTGGACATCGGGGATTGCCTAGCGCAAAACTTTTTACCGATCTGGATAAAATGGAAAAAGGGGACGTATTTTACATCAAAGTTTTGCATCATACCCTTGCTTATCAGGTGGATCAGATACTAACTGTGAAACCAACACAAACCCAGGCGTTATCCATAGTAGAAGGAAAAGATTATGTAACTTTATTGACGTGTACGCCTTATGCGATAAATACACATCGCCTATTAGTGAGAGGAACAAGGATTCCTTATGAGGAAGCTGTTAAAATAGCTGATGAAATGGAATTAAAGGCTGAATTGCCATTCTATATTAAAGCATTAGGTGTTGCATGTATTGTATTAATTGGGGTATATATAAGTGTAAAGTGGTATGTACGAAAGAAAGGAAACGCATATGAAGAAAGGAAATAAACGATATAAAATCAGTATTGGTATTTTCTTCTGCAGTCTGCTTTTTATAATGCCTTTTGGTATTGCATACGCAAAGGAATATGGAAATGTCATTATCAAAGCAATCATACAAAAGGATGGTGATGATAGGCACGCATTACAAAATGTATCGTTTGCGATATACAAAGTTGCCGATTGGAAAGATTCAGAATGGACTCAAAGTGGTGATTTTCTGCATGTATCACTGAATTTAGATGATATGGATTCTTTGCATCAAAAACAAAATGCTCAAATGTTAGCCGATTATGTACATGAGCATGGTTTAAAAGGTATACAGAGTACAACTAATAGTCAAGGTGAAGCGGTTTTTACTAAGCAAGAAGCGGGGATGTATTTATTAGTACAAGAAAAGCAGGCAACTCTACAAGACAGTATTTATAGCAGTGCCCCATCGTTGTTTAGTGTTCCATTGCAGATGGATGGGAAAGAACAATGGGAAGTTGTGATAGAACCAAAATTTGAAAACAAAACTTTACCAATACAAGACGATGATTCTTCTGCCTCTCATCAAAAAGACCCCTCTTTCGCAACGGGGAATGATGCATCATCTTCTGCAAATAAAGATGTGCAGACGAAAGATATTACCAGGAGAATAGAGATCTTGAGCCTCTTCTTAGGCAGTGGAGGGCTATTGCTGCTCTATGGAAAGTATAGAAAAGCAAGTCAAAATTTATGAAGAAATTGTAAATAATTGACGGTTGACAAAAAAGATGAATTGCGATAAAGTAGGAAAGACAAAAAAATCATATAGAGGCAGCGATGCGTCAGAGTAGGAGTAGGAGCCGGCAGGCAGTGAAAACTTTGAAAGGTAATCATCGCCGAAGGTGATTTTCCGGCGGGGAAGTTATCTGGGGTTATCTGGAAATACCGATAACACTCCTTCATGTAAGATGAAGAGGAGCTATTGACACTCGAACTATGGAGTCGTGCAATAGCGCGACTTTTTTGTGTATTAAGAAAAGAGGTAAAAAAATGAAACTTAAGAAATTAGCAACAGCCGCATTGGCAATGACATTTGTGCTTTCCGGATGTGGAGGAAGCGAAGATGATGGAAAAAATGTATCTAGCGTAACTGGTAAAGAAAAGTTTGTAGTTGGTATGGAATGTAACTATGCGCCATTTAATTGGCAGAGCAATGAGCAGACAGATACCAGTGTAGCAATCGGTGGAGCCGGTTATTGTGATGGCTATGATGTACGTGTGGCACGTTATGTGGCAGAACAGTTGGATCGTGAAATCGAAGTTAAAAAAGTTAGCTGGGAAGGATTACAGCCAGCATTGAATTCAGGTGAGATTGATGCGGTGATTGCTGGGATGACAGCCGATGATAAACGCCGCGCAGGTATGGATTTTACTACGCCATATTATGAAAGTGAAATGGTTATGATCGTTCGTAAGAGTGATAAAAAGGTTGCAAAATACAATGATATTCAACAATTTAAGGGCAAAACCGTTATTGGTCAGAAGAGTACGAATTATGATACGGTCATTGATCAAATCAAAGGGGTAAAGCATGCAACACCAAAAGCGACTTATCCTGAAATGATCGTGGCTTTACAGAAAAAAGAAGTGGATGGTATTACAGCGGAACTTCCTGTAGCTGAAGGGGCAGTTGCGGCTAATAAGGATCTTACCATTGTACATTTCAAAAAAGGGAAGGGCTTTGACATTGATACAAGTGTTTCTATTGCTATGAAGAAAGGGACTAGTGATTCCCAGCTCTTTAAAGACGTTCAAAAAGCAGTTGATAATCTTTCTAAGAAAACGCGAGATGAATGGATGAAAGAAGCACGAAAAGCTCAGCCTAAGGCAGAATAAGGAGGAGTTTCTTACATGGTAATTGCTGCTGTTCCTGAAGGAATGCTGCCAAAAGCCTGGTGGATATTCCAAAACAATATACCATTATTATGGTATGGTATTAAGATTACGTTAATGTTGGCAGTATTGGGCACTTTCTTCGGTTTATTGATTGGTCTAGTGCTTGGTGGTGTCAGAGCCGTAAAAATAGAGCCGCGTGATCGTATGCCAATACGTATAGTAAAACGTATCTTGCATAGCATTGTGGCAGTATATGTATGGTTTTTTAGGGGTACGCCAATGATGGTACAGGCAATGTTTCTGTATTATGCATTGCGCCCTTATCTGGGATGGAGTGCTAATGTTGCTGGAGTCGTCATCATATCTGTAAACACGGGTGCTTACATGTCCGAAATCATACGAGCAGGGATTCAATCTATCGATAAGGGGCAAATTGAGGCTGCTCGAAGTCTTGGTATGACAAATACACAGACCATGACAGCCATCGTTTTACCACAAGCCATTCGCAACTCCTTCCCTTCTTTAGGCAATGAATTAATTGTTAATATCAAAGATAGTTCTATGCTGAATGTCATTGGCGTAATGGAATTGTTTTTCCAATCTAGTTCTGTAGCGGGAAGTATGATGCTGTTTACGGAAACCTTTCTATCTACCTGTGTTATTTATTTGCTATTGACGAGTGCTGCTACGCTATTGTTGACATGGATTGAAAAACGTCTGCATATGCCTAAGACTTCCTTTCCGACTAGTCAAAGCGTACCTAAGGCAGGTGATTTGGCATGAGTGATACTTTGTTAGAAATTCGTCATTTAAAAAAACATTTTGGTTCTTTGGAAGTGTTAAAGGATATTGATTTTCACTGTGATAGCAATGAGGTTATTACTATTATTGGTTCTAGCGGAAGTGGAAAATCAACGTTATTACGCTGTATCAATTTATTAGAAACACCGGATGCCGGTGAAATACTTTATCATGGTAAGGATATCTTAAAGGGTGAGTTGAATTTGAATGTTCATCGATCACATGTTGGTATGGTGTTTCAGTCATTTAATTTATTCAATAATAAAACGGTATTAGAAAACTGTATGCTAGGCCAGCTCAAGGTCTTGAAACGCAGTAAAGAAGAGGCGAAGGCAAAAGCGTTGGATAATCTGCGTAAGGTTGGTATGGAGATGTTTGCCAATGCCAGCAGTATGCAGCTATCTGGCGGTCAGAAGCAGCGTGTGGCAATTGCTCGCGCTTTGTGTATGGATCCTGAAATCCTATTGTTTGATGAGCCAACCAGTGCATTAGATCCGGAAATGGTAGGTGATGTTCTGTATGTCATGAAACAATTGGCTAAAGATGGTTTAACCATGATCGTCGTAACACACGAAATGGCATTTGCTCATGATATCAGTTCACGTGTCGTATTTATGGATCAAGGTGTTATTTGTGAGCAGGGAACACCGAGTGAGCTTTTTGAGCATCCACAAAATGAACGTACGAAAGCATTTTTAAAACGCTATCGATTACAAAAGCAATAAACAAAAAAAGATAATCCAAAGGGAGCACTTAGTTCCTTTTGTCATCATGAATCTGTAGGGAAAAAGCACAACCGTGTAATCTCCCTACTTTTTCTATGACAACTTCAGTTTCGAGATGTTTGTAAATAATACGCGATGTTCCATTGCATTTTCACCTTGTATTCGTTACTATTAAATAGATGATACATGGAGAAAATACGAGGTTAGGAATATGCACAACAAGGAACTTTATTTAGAGATGATGTGCAGTTTTTTTAGGAAGGCTGTGAATAGGAGTGAATATACAAGCTTGACGATGCAATACTAGGGTTGTTTTCATGAAGACACATATCATCATGCGTGGATACTCGCTTTTTTATGCAGTGTATTTGTACCAACAGCGCTTCTTTCTTCATTTGTTTGTAATTGGAAGAAGCGGATAAATTCAAGATGTGGGCATTGATGTTTTAAGTGCGATGTTCGGTTTGCAAATGCGCAAAAGGTATTTAGCTAAGAAACAGCATAAATAGCAGATAGGGAGATGAGTAAGGATGGATGTGCATACGATAGCACCAATTTTATTTCAAACAGTAAAAGCAGCCGGTGTTGTGGCAAGAAATTTACAGGCCAATATTCAAAACGAAGGGAAAACCATTGAACGTGAAGAACGAGAAAGTGATGCACATTTTGCAATGAGAGAAGCGAAAACTAAGGTGGATGAGTTAGTACAGGAGATGCTGTTACAAAGTGTGTATCCTTATCTTGGTCATATGGTAACTTTAGATGTGGAAGAGGATACACCCTCGTTGCGCTTATATCCAAAGCAGGATCATGCATATACCCTCATTATTGATCCAATTGATGGTACGCTGCCCTACATTCAGCAGGCGGATACCTATTCGATATGTGTGACTTTGCTGCAAGAACATGAGCCACTTATTGTAATTGTTTATTTTCCAGCACGTGATGTTTGCTATTCTTATGTTGAGGATGCTGGAACAATGTATTATGAACAGGCATCCTTAAAAACTTATGAACAGGGTGAAAAATTGACCTTTCCTTCGCAACCGCCAATGCCCAAATTACTGTTTAAGAATGCGCGGGTTCCTCAAGCGTTGGTAGAAAAAATGCAAGATGCGGGATATGAAGTGATCGATGATCAAGTGCATGGATGGAACTGTCCTGCTGCAATACTGGCTTGTATGCGTTATGAAGCTATGGCGTATTGTTGCGCAAAGCGCAATTTGCGAGATGTCATGCTAGCGATGATCATGGCTAAGATGCAGCATGGATATGCTTATGATTTTAAAGGAAATCCCATCCTTTGGAATACACATGGTCGACAAGCGGAAATCGTTGTCAGCGGCTACGATTTAACGGAATTCTTCAAGATATTAGAGAGAAATTAAATTTAAAATATACAAAATGGAGAAAATTTACGCTTTTCTCTTTTTTTTATCGTATGACAGTATGGTAGGAGGTATGGCATGGAAAAGATACATATACAAAAACAAATTACACAGCAAATTAAGAAAGAAATGCTGTTTTTGCAACGATATGCAGAAGAATTGCGGCTGCATAGTGTCTTATATGAGGAAGATGGCAGGCATCTGCAAATTGAAGATGAGCTTGTGGATTATTTGCATTATACAAGAAGTGTCTTAGATTTACGAAATGACTGTAAACAGAGGAAAGAGCCAGTCTTAAAAGCAATGGAGCAACGAAATTTGCGACATCTGCAGAAACAAAGTCGTGATCATCATGCATATCAATTGCTTCAAACGATTTTACAATTACCCAAGCAAGAGAAAGATCTATTGTTAGATATGTATGTCCGCGGCTTAGATCGCAGAATCATCATGCTGCATCAAGGAGATATCGTAGAAAGCACATTATATCGTCGCTTGCAACGAGCGTATCAGCATGTATATGAACTTTTGCGCTATATGTAAGATAGTTATTTTTTCAAAGGTGACACTATGCAACTCTTAGGATTTCTTAAGGCTTTCTTACAAAGTTGTTAGCAGTCAATCTATTCCATATATGGAAAATATGATATAATACTTCTGTCAAAGCAGAAAAAGGTTAACTTTTTTTGTTTCTTGCGATAACAGGAGGGAATCAGATTGGATAAACGAATTGTCATTAATATGCTTTCCAATGCCGATAAAGTGGAAGGCCAGGGAGTAGGAAGTGCTTATCTGGAACAGGTGAAACTAGTCAGCGAAGGCGCAAGTGATCTGTTCGATGTTCGCATCAACAGTGTGAAAAAAGCAGATATCGTTCATTCTCATACGATAGAACCGCAGAATTATCTGCGTATGAAAAATAATAAAAATGCTAATGTATGTTATGTACATTTTTTACCTGATACCTTAGATGGCAGTATTCAATTGCCTAAGGCATTATTTCATGTATTCAAAAAATATGTTATAAGCTTCTATAAGACAGCCGATTATCTGATTGTTGTAAATCCGACGTTTATGAAAGAATTGGAAACTTATGATATACCTAAAGAAAAGATGGTATATATTCCCAATTATGTGTCCAAGGAAGACTTTTATGAAAAAAGTGAAGAAGAACGTTTCGCTATACGTAAGAAATATGGCATTACGGAAGATGCTTTTGTCGTTATTGGCGTTGGTCAGGTACAGACTCGTAAAGGGGTGCTGGACTTTATTGAGGTTGCTAAAAAATTACCGCATATTCAATTCGTTTGGTGTGGTGGGTTCTCTTTTGGAAAGATTACCGATGGCTATGAAGAACTGAAAAAAGTCGTTGAAAATCCACCTGCAAATGTGAAATTTTTAGGCATCATTCCACGCAGTGAAATGAATGATATTTATAACATGAGCAATCTGTTATTCATGCCATCTTATAATGAATTGTTTCCTATGTCCATCTTGGAAGCAGTGAATTTAAAACGCCCATTAGTCTTACGTAATTTGGAATTATATGAGGATATTTTATTTCATAAATATCAATGTGGGGAATCCAATGAAGACTTTGTGATGTTGATTGACCGATTACAAAAGGATACGGCGTTTTATCAACAAAGCAGTGAGGATTCCGCTTATATCAGTCAGTATTATTCAAAAGAAAATGTCTTGCAGATCTGGAAGGACTTTTATACAAGGGTTTATCAAGAGCAAGAAAGTGGGGAACTGCTGAGAAGACGCAAAGAAGAAAAGAAAGCGAAAAAATAAGCAGTAATAACTGTCTGTTTTGCGCTTAAGGCATATCTTATATCTTTGTTGTTCATTATTTAAAAGATAGCGATATGCTGTTGATCGCATTTGTTGAGCGGTCTTAAAAGCGAGGGATTAAGATGAAAAATTCTGTAAAGAGTTATGTCCTGAATTTCCTGCTGATCATTGGGTTGACCGTTGTTGCCTTATGGTTTGCATTAAAGGATCATTATCAGGAGGTCATGACGCTGATCGGCGGTATGCACTGGTACTGGCTTGTGATCATTTTGCTGTGGGGAATTGCCTATGCCTGTGTGGTAGGCTGGATCTTAGCAGTATTTGCTAAAAGAAGTAAAAAAGATTATACCGTTTTACAAGGTATCGCAAATGGTTTTGTAGGTATCTTTTTCAGTGGTATCACACCTAGTGCAACCGGCGGACAATTTGCGCAAGCGTATATATTTAAGAAACAGGGGATTAAATTCAGTGATGGTGCCAGTATCTTATGGGCTGATTTTATTGTCTATCAAACAACGATGATGCTGTATGTTACCATTTTGTTTCTGGCACGTTTTTCTCATTTTATGGCAATCATCGGTCCATTGTTTTTTGGTATCTTATTGGGTTATCTTGTGAATGTATGTGTGATTGGTGTCTTGTGGACAATGGCGTTGTTTCCTCGATTATATGTGCGATTGTCACAAGGCTGTGTAAAGATTTTGGCAAAATTGCATATTGTAAAAAATAAAGAGAAGACATTAAGCAGCTGGACGGCACAGATGGAATCTTTCACTACAGAAATCAAAAAGATGCAGCATGAGAAAAAGATGATCTTACAGGCGGTTGTATTGAATATAGTACGAATGACGATACAATTTACATTGCCTTACTTTATCATGAAAGCAATGGGGGTTTCTGTAGGGGCAGATCGTTTTATTGATTGTCTAGCACTTTCCAGTTTTGTCTTAATGGCCAATGCCTTTATCCCCATACCCGGGGCGAGTGGAGGAACAGAATTGGTCTTTACGGCTTTATTTCAATCCGTAGTAAAACATGCAGCATTAGCAAGCGGCGTTATGATCCTATGGCGTTTTTCAACCTACCATGTTGTCATGCTGGTGGGGGTTGTCGTCTTCTTGTTCTTAAAACGGAAATATGATAGTGAAAAATGGATGAAAGAGGAAAAGGAGGCGGATGTATGCGAATAGGTTTATTCACCGATACATATACACCAGATATTAATGGAGTTGTATCCAGCATCGTTACTTTACAAAAAGAACTAGAAAAAAACGGTCATGATGTTTTTGTTATTACCAATCATAAAGCAGCTCGCATGAAAAAAGAAGGCAATGTACTGCGCCTGCCTGGATTAGAATTAAAATGGCTGTATGGGTATAAGTTGTCTACTCCATATCATTTTGCAGCACGTGATGAAGTGCGTAAAATGAATTTAGATGTAATACATGTGCATACGGAATTCGGTGTAGGCATGTTTGCTCGCATCGTGGCAAAATATTTGAATATTCCAGTCGTAACGACATATCACACCATGTATGAGGATTATACGCATTATATCAATCGTTTTGATATCGATGAAGTAGATAAGGTATCAAAAAAAGTGATATCAACCTTTTCAAGAGCGATATCAGATAGTGCACAGGCAGTTATATCACCAAGTGAGAAAACAAAAGAGACATTGCAGAAATATGGTGTTAAGACACCGATTTATGTGATTCCTACCGGCTTGAATTTTGAGAACTTTAATCGTGAATCCATTAACATGGAGAAGGTGAAGGAAATTCGGCATCAATATGGAATTGCCGATGATGATCATGTGATTACATTTGTTGGTCGCATTGCACCAGAAAAAAGTGTGGATATTCCGATTGAAGGATTCCGTTATATAGATGATCCTAAAATTAAGCTGCTGATTGTTGGCGGTGGTCCACAGCTGGATGAATTGCAAGCGATGGTAAAAAAATACCATTTAGAAAACCATGTGATTTTCACTGATAAAAAGCCAAGAGAAGAAGTACCATATTATTATGCGTGTGCAGATTGCTTTGTGTCTGCATCCTTAACGGAAACACAAGGCATGACATATATCGAAGCGCTAGCTTGTGAATTACCGGTTTTTGCTCGATGGGATGATGTTTTAAAAGATCTTGTTGTCGAAAACGACAGTGGCTTTTTATTTGATACACCGCAGGAATTTGCTCGCAAGCTAATAGCATTCTTTGCTTTACCACAAGATGAACGTGATGCTTTCCGCAAGCGTGCAAAAGCAAAAATTGTAAAATACGATTCTAAGGTTTTTTATTCTAAGGTCATGTCAGTTTATTATCAGGCGATTGATGATTTTGAGGATGCATATGAAGTCGTAAAAATTAAGACATTAGATGATTATGTTCGCATTTATGTGGAAAACGATAAAGAAGATCAGCCAATTAAAATATTGATACGACTGGATGATTATTTCACCTATAAGATTCGTCTGCATACAATGTTGGATCGTTATACCGTAGCGGATTTCCAACATAAGGAAATTCGTTTAGAAGCTTATCGTGCTGCTATTCGCAAATTACGTATAAAGGATTATACACGCAAAGAAATGATGTTGTATTTTAATCGTCTGCCAGGCTTAGGGAAAGAAGATGTTGAAATATTGCTGAATGAATTAGAAGAAAAAGGCTATATCAATGATCAGCGTTATGTATTGGATCGCTTGGATAGCATGCAGTTTTCATTGACCGGGAAAGGGAAGATTCGACGTACCTTGTTAAATAAGGGAATTGATCCTGAGATCATTGATCAGGCGTTAAACAATTTTGATGATGTACAAGAAGCAGATAAGGCTCGTAAAATGGCTGAAAAATTAATGAATAGTGTGAAAGATAAGTCGGCTGCTATGAAAAAGCAAACGATCATTCAAAAGTTGATTCGTCAGGGCTTTGATGGTGATTTGGCAAGATCGAGCGCAGAAGAACTTGATTTTTCCGGTGTCGATGACAGCGAAGCATTAACGAAGACCATTCAAAAAGCGTTGCGTAATTATGCAAGGCGCTATCAGGGTGTTCAGTTGCGCAATAAGGTCATTGCATATTGTCTACAAAAGGGCTTTCGGCATGAAGATGTAATAGCAAAAATAGAAGAAATGGAGTGGCAAGATGAATAAAACATTAGCAGAGCTTGAAGATGGTTTTCGTGGGGAAATCACGGTATTGCTACTTCAGGTAAATAAAGGCGTCACAGCGAAGGGAGCACCCTATCTGTCCTTTCAATTACAAGATAAGACAGGCAGCATGGATGCGAAATATTGGAATGTTCCAGAGAACTTGTTATATGCTTATAAACCGGGAATGTTGGTTAAAGTGAGTGGTGATGTCTTATGTCATCAAAAACAGCTTCAGTTTCGTGTAAATCACATGGAAGAAGTAAATGATGAAGAATATGATATTTGGAACTTTGTGAAGAGTGGACCAATTGCGAAAGATGAATTACAAAAAGAAATTACGGCTTATGTAGCATCTATTCGAAATGAAGCCATTCATGCAATCACACAAGCGTTTATCACGGATTATGAAAAAGATTTTTATACATATCCGGCAGCTATGAAAAATCATCATGATTTTGTGAGTGGCTTGGCAACCCATGTGTTAGGCATGCTGCATATGGCGGATGCTTTATGCAAGCAATACACATTGTTGAATCGTGATCTGTTGATTGCCGGAGTGATCTTACATGATATCGGAAAACTGATTGAATTAAGCGGAGCGGTTGTGACGGATTATACCAAAGAAGGCAAATTGTTGGGACATATCAGTATTATGCAAAGCAAAGTGGAAGAAAAAGCAAAACAGCTTGGTTATACAGGGGAAGAGGTGCTGTTGCTGCGACATATGATCCTTGCTCATCATGGACAATACGCTTATGGATCTCCGGTGTTACCAATGATTCCAGAAGCGGAAATGCTGTACTTGCTGGATAATATGGATGCACGTATGCAGTCAATGGAAAAGGCATTGGCACCAATAGAGCCAGGAGGCTTTACTCCGCGCATCTTTGCGATGGAAAATCGCTTTCTTTATAAAAGTACATTAGGGAATAACTCAAAAAAATGAGTATTCCCTTTTTTTACTTAAATAAATGCATATATAAGTATTTCAGTAAAATATGAAAAAACAGTTTTCCCTATCTATTTCTTTGTTAATTTGGTATAATTATGCATGAAAGAGGTTGTATACCGCAGCAGAAAGGAAAGCATATGAAAATCTTGACATTGAGTATCATGATTGCCAATGAACTCAAAAACATGATAGAACAAGAGAATCTGAAAGAGGGAGATAAACTGCCTAGTGAACGAGATCTTTGTGAGAAATTAAATGTTCAGCGATTAACCCTTCGCAGTGGATTGCGGATTCTTTTACAAGAAGGAATCATAGTTTCAAAACAACGCAGCGGGTATTATGTCAACAAACCACGAGTAGAAAAGAATGTCTTCCATTTAGAATCGACCAGTGAAGCAATTTTTCAACAAGGTCTGAAAATGAAAATGAAATTATTACACTTGTCAAAAATGGAATTGAATAAATATTTATCTGCGCATATGCGTTTGCCTTTAGGAACTAAAGTATATGAACTTCAGCGTTTACGTTATGTAGATGATGAGCCGATTTCTTTGGAGACAACGTACATTCCTATTGAGATCGTACCTGATCTTGAACATTACGATTTACAAGAACAAGCATTGTATGTAATATTGGAAACTGCTTATGATATTCATATTGATCATAGTGAACAGGAAATTCTTGTCAGTACTGCTGATGATTTTGCGGCAATGTCGTTGCAGGTAGCAAAAGGTGAACAACTAGTGTTGCAACAGGGCTTGGCGTACGATACTAAAAATCGTCAGATTGAGTATACAGAAAGTCTGATGAAGATGGAACGCTTTGTTTATGTTAATTAGGAGGATGTGATGTATGGACTATCGGATGCCGCTTTATATGCAGTTGAAGGAAATCATCATGAAACGCATTGAGGATGGGGAATATCTTCCCGGGGAAAAGATTCCCAGTGAAAGAGAGATGGCAGATACTTATGGTGTAAACCGAATGACGGTAAAAAACGCTATTAATTCTTTGGTGGAAGCTAATATATTATATCGAATTCATGGTAAGGGAACATTTGTCGCGCAAAAGAAAACACAAAAGGTAACTTTTTATGATAATTTATCTGAATCCAGTCGAGGATTAGGTGCTGTTATTAAAGACAGTGGAATACCTTTGATGAATCAAATTTTGGAAAAGGGTGTCATATCTTCACGTGGCTATTTAGCCAATAAACTGCATATTTTAAAGAATGAAGATGTTTATGTATTGCATCGTTTACGTAATATCGGAACAGAATCCTTTGCTTTAGAGTACTGTTATGTTCCTTATCATTTGTTTAAAGATATTGATACTTATAATTTTGAGCATGTGTCTTTATACGATTACATGGAGAGCAAAGGTCATCGACCGGTAGTATTTTCTCAGCGGCTGACGATTTTAAAAGCAGTGCAACCGGAAGCCCGATTGATGAAGATAGCGGAAGGTCATCCATTGTATTATTTTGAATACATTGGCAAAGATGCAAAAGGGACTGTAGTAGAATACACTGAAAGCTATGTCCGTTGTGATAAGGCAAAATTTACTTTTCGCGCAAAACGATAAGTCGGCAAAAAGCTGACTTTTTTCATTTCTGAAGATTATTCAACATACAAAAGCGAGAAGCTAAATTCAATGAGTATTGCCATGAAAATGAGGTCCTTTATAATCAACATGGACGCTGTATAATAGAAACCTAGAATGTCTTTTTTCTTATGCCCAATTTAACAGGGTTCATTTGACATAGCTAGGACTTTTTTTATGTTGAAATACTATGGTTTAGAATATGTGGTATATCGAAATATAGATGGACTCGCACGATATTTATTATAGTGGTATAAAAACTGTATAAACTGGTATATACATGAAACCTCATGAGCACAGGAACGATAGAATTTCATAAATTTTATCAAAAAATATGTATTTTTTTGATTTTTTTTAATAATTATCAGAAATGCGATAAATAAAGGCTTTTATTAAACAAATTTTCATAAAATTATCGATATTGATAGACAATAATTTACACTTGTGGTGAAAAAGTAAAAAGAAAACGCTTGCAAAAAGATTACAATACTGGTATATTAAAAACGTAAAGTGGATTAGCTGATAAACCACAGGGTGCACACTGCGACTACTTCAGCTTGGATCTCACTTTGAAAAACATTCCTTTCCAGTATAGCACAAATGATGAAAAAAAGAATTGGATGGGAAAGAAAAGCTGATAGGAAATCGAAGGAGAAAAAAACATGGAAAAAGAAAAAGTGATGTTACCGAAATTTAATGTAGAAACTTATCTGAAAGATGGCGATGCTGTCGTTGCGAAATTAAAAGAAGTAGAAGCGGTTGCGGATAAAGTACATGATAAGGGATATGAAAATATTTTCTTGTTAGGAATGGGTGGAACTTATGATGAATTAGAGCCAATTCAGTACATCATGAATAAATACTCAGAAGTAGAAGTGCATTTAGCCAATGCAGCAGAATTAAACGTCCTTGGCAACAAGCGTTTAAAGAAGGGTTCTGTTGTTATTACTGCCAGTGCTTCCGGTGATACCAAAGAAATCGTGGAAGCTGTGGAATGGATCGTGAAAGAAGGCATTGAAGTTGTTGCTTTCACCAAACCAGAAACACCACTTGGAAAACTTGCAACTACGATCATCACTGCTCCTGTAACAACCGGACAGTGTGAATATAGCTATCTGATGTTTGACGTCTTAGCACTGCGCTTATTAAATCGTCGTAATGAATTCCCAAAATATGAAACCTTTATTGCCCAAACGAAAAATATCTTCCATGACTTAGTAGATATTCGTGAAAAATTTGATGCAAAAGCCGATGAAATTGCAAAAGCCTATGCTTTAGAACCATATAGCATCTTCGTTGGCAGCGGCGCATTGTGGGGAGAAACCGTATTATTCTCCATGTGTATCTTAGAAGAAATGCAATGGGTACGCACAAGAGCAGTATCCAGTCCGGATTTCTTCCATGGAACATTAGAATTGGTAGATAAAGATGTACCGGTCTTCTTGTTCAAGGGTGAAGATGAGTGCCGTAAGCTGGATAACCGTGTAGAAGCGTTTGCCAAGAAATTCACGGATAAGCTGGTTGTCATCGATACCGCAGAATATGCGATTGATGGTTTAGATCCTGAATTCCGTATGATTGTTTCACCAATGATCTTAACCGCGTTAGTGACAGAACGTCTGGCAAGCTATTATGAAACTTATACCAAACACAATCTTGCTTATCGCCGTTACTACCGTCAATTTGAATATTAGAAGCAATGGAAAAAATTGATGCCGTAATCTTTGATATGGATGGTGTTCTGATTGATTCAGAACCCATCTATATGCATCATGTTCTTTCATTCTATGAACGTTTTGGCATTCATGTGCCATATGAAGAAGTCGTAAAATTGGCCGGCAGCAGCAATGAAGCCAGCTGGCAGATGATGGCATCGTGGTGGAAGGAGGCGATCGATCCTAAAGAGCTGGAACAGCTATACGAAACCATAATGCAGGGTGAAGAGGAAGTCGTGTTTGCGGATATTGTGAATCCATATGTGCGTTATATCTTACCAAGATTACGCGAAAGGGGCATAAAAACAGCGATTGCATCTTCATCACCAATGTCAGCAATTCATGCCATGATGCAGCAATGTCAATTATCGAATAGTTTTGATTTGGTAGTAACCGGCAGGGATTTTCCTTTCAGCAAACCAGATCCTGCCATCTATTTACATACGGTGAAACAGCTGAAAGTAGCGAAGGAACATTGTATCATTATCGAAGATTCCACGTATGGTATTGAAGCAGCTATACGTGCAGATATCAAAGTAGCAGCATTAAAAGATGAACGATTCCATTATGATCAAACAAAAGCAACGTATCTGGTACATGATCTATTGGAAGCCTATCATCTTATCTTGGAAGGAGAAGACTAGGATGAGCAAATTAGAACTTGCGGCTATGAATTGTCATCATCGTTTCTATCCACTGGAAGAATTCTTTGCCAGTGCTGCTTCAAATGGTTATAAAAAGGTTGAACTCTGGACAGGGCCACAACATTTCTATATGGATCATGAGCGTTATGATTCCATCGATAAACTAAAACAGTTGGAACAACGCTATCATCTGAAAATTATCGGAATCTGTCCGGAACAGACAAATCCTAAACCTAATAATATGGCCGCAAGAGAACAAGATATGCAGGATAGAGTATATCACTATTTCTGTAATGCGGTTGATGTGGCATGTGAACTGCAGGCACAACAAGTTGTCGTTACAAGCGGCTGGGCATTTCTAGATGAGCCAAAACAAGAAGCCTGGAAACGCAGTGTGACAATGCTGAAACGCATTGCCCAATATGCGCAAGCAAACGGCATGAAACTGGCAATTGAAGCTTTGCAGGAAAATGAATCTGTATTAGCAAACAGTGCCCAAGATCTTGCTCAACTGCTTGATGAAGTAGATGAACCAGCATTAAACATATGTCTGGATATGGGTGCAATGGCAAGAGCAAACGATACAATTCAAACATATTTTGAAACATTTCATGATAAAGTTATCCATTGCCACTTTGTGGATGTGAATGAAGAAATCACACATCTGGCATGGGGAGATGGAAAACGTGACATGCGATGTGATTTACAGGATTTCATGAAGTATGGATATCATGGCATCCTGTCCGTAGAATGTGTCAATCAGCGTTACTTCAAAGAGCCATTCACAGCCGATGCAGCATCTATGCGAATATTTGAAGAACACATAAAGGAGATTGACAAATGAAACATTATGTACTTGCATCACACGGAGGTTTTTCGAAAGGAATCTATGAGAGCATTCAGATCATCATTGGCGAACAGCCCAATATACATATCGTACAGGCGTTTGTGGAAGGCAATAACGATATCACATCTTTAGTAGAGGAAACCTTAGCAGCGATTCCGCCTGAAGATGAAGTAATCGTATGCAGCGATGTGTTTGGCGGCAGTGTCAACAACGAATTCATGAAACAGCTGAGAAATCGCAACCATATGCATTTGATAACCGGCATGAATCTGCCATTGTTGATGCAGTTGTTTCTCAGTGTTGAAGAGGATACGGAAAAGATGATCCATGATATCGTGAACAGTGAAGATACACGCGTAAAGTACTGTAACGATATGCTGCGTAGCGCAGCAAAAGAAGAAGAAGACTTCTAGAAAGGTGATGTAACATGATTAAATTAGTACGCGTTGATCATCGCTTACTGCATGGTCAGGTGGCTTTTTCCTGGACCAATGGTGTTGGCGCAAATTGTATTTTGGTAGCAAGTGATACCGTAGTACATGATGATGTATGGAAGACCACATTAAAGCTGGGGAAACCTAGCGGAGTGAAATTGGTAATTAAAAATATGGCCGATTCCATAGCGGCTATTAACAGTGGAGTAACGGATAAATACAAACTGATTATTGTTGTTCAGACCATTAAAGAAGCAAAACAGCTTGTGGATGGTTGTCCATCGATTACCAGTATCAATTTAGGAAACACCAAGGAAAGCAAGACAACAACACAAGTCAGCAAACAGGTTTTCCTTGAAGAAGAAGAGAAAGCGATTTTGAAAGAATTGATGGAACGAGGCGTAGAGTGTGAAATCAGAGCACTTGTAGATGATAATAAACTTAATGTCGCCCACGTTTTAAAGTAAAATGAGGAGGAAATAATCATGGTAGTACAAGCTATCTTAATTGGTCTGATTGCTGCATGGGGTTCTTTGGATTATGCATTCGGTACATTATATACCTTTAGACCAATCGTTTTAGGACCATTAGTAGGTTTAGTTTTAGGGGATGTAAAAACAGGAGTTGAAATTGGGGCAAGCTTAGAGCTGTTGTTTATGGGGGCAATTTCTGTAGGTGCCTATATTCCACCAGATGTTAATATCGGCGGTGTCTTAGCGACGGCATTTGCCATTTCAATGGGAAAAGGTGTTGACGCTGCTGTTGCTTTAGCTATGCCAATTGCCGTAATTTCCTTGGGCATCGGAAATTTAGTTTCCGCCATTACACCTGTTTGTTTGAAAATAGCCGATGATGGTGCAGCGGCTGGTAATGATAAGAAAATCATGTTTACGCAGTGGCTTATGGGAGCATTTGCTACCATCTATAAATTCCTGTTGGTCTTTGGTGCTTTCTATGTTGGTGCTGATAAAGTACAGGCTTTGTTAGACTTTATTCCACAATTTGTACTAGATGGCATGGGCGTGGCAGCCGGTATTCTTCCTGCAATGGGATTTGCGATGCTGATGCGTATGATCATTAACAAGAAGCTGATTCCTTTCTTCTTCTTAGGTTTTGTTTTGGCATCTTATGCCAACATTCCGGTACTTGGTGTCGCTATCATTGCGGTCATCATTGCCGTAGAGAAATTTGGCTTTTTGGAAGATCGGCCAGTGATGGCTGGTAATGCTGAGGAGGTAAGTGATGATGACGACTTCTAATACGGATGAAAAACTGATTACCAAAAAGGACCTGTTGCATTCAGCATGCAATATCGGTGCCTTAGGAATGGAATATTCCTGGAACTATCCTCGCCAAATGCATTTGGCATTCTGTTTAATGATCAACCCAATGTTAAAAAAGATTTATGCAGATGATCCTGAAGGTTATGCAGAGGCTTTAACAAGACATGTGGCATTCTTTAATATCACGCCACAGCTTGCGCCTTTTGTTGGCGGTATTGCCGTATCTATGGAAGAGCGTGTTGCGAAAGGGGAATTGGAAGGAGCTGCTGTTGATTCTGTCAAAGCTGCTTTAATGGGACCATTAAGTGGTATCGGTGATTCTATCTTCTTAGGTTGTATCCGTGTCATTGCCGTTGCCGTTGGTATTTCATTAGCATCTACCGGCAACATCATGGGACCAATTGCTTATTTCTTGATTTATAATATTCCAGCCTTCTTAGTACGTTTCATCGGAGCAGTGAAAGGTTATGAATTAGGCTTCTCTTTCTTGGCGAATGCTGAGAAAAGCGGTTTGATGGAAAAAGTGATGTTTGCTTCCGGTATTGTTGGTATCATGGTAATCGGTGCCATGAGCAAAGACATGTTCTATGCGACGATTCCGTTGAAGATTGGGGCAAATGTTTCCGGAGAAGATGTACAGACCGTACAAACGATTTTGGATGGCATCATGCCTGGTATGCTAGGCTTATCTGCTACTTGGATCTATTATTGGCTGTTGAAAAAGAAAGTCAATCCAATGTGGCTCATTCTCGGCACGATGATTCTTGGTGTTGTTGGTGTTTATTTTGGTTTCTTAGGATAATATATGCATGCAAGATGCATAGAAAGGCGGTTACATATGAATATACATACGTATATTGATTACATTGATGATCCAAATGATACTTACGAACAGTATTTAGAGAAAGCAAAAAAGTATCATTTCCGCTGTATCTTTGCGCAGATTGACACTTATGATGAAGCCGTTGCTTATTTAAAGGATAGCGGCATCATCATCGCAGGAGCAATTGATTTTCCTGAAGGTGTCTTATCATTAGATGAAAAAATGAAACGTTTCCAGGCATATGCGGAGAAAGGCTTTAAGGAAATTGATTATGTCTTAAATCAGCATGCTATCGAAACAAGAGATTATGCTTATATTGAAAAAGAAATGAAGACCATTACGGCTTTCTGTCGAAAACATGGCATTTGCGATAAAGCAATTGTTGAAATGTGTAAGTTGGATGAGGATGCGAAAAAGAAGGTATGCGAGATTGCATTGCGCGTAAAACCAGCCTTTTTAAAAACATCTACTGGTAAGAGCTTTGGCGGAGCTAAGTTAGAAGATGTTTTATTGATGAAGAAAATCTTAAAAGATGAGGTACGTATCAAAGCAGCCGGCGGTATTCACACATATGAAGAGGCAAAAGCATTGATTGATGCCGGCGCATCGGCATTGGGGGCAAGTGCAGGAATTGCCATTTGTGAAGGGGAGAAACAAGCATAAAGCAGAATAGAGGTAAACGTCCTTTGATGATTGCCTCTTTTCTTATAAGCTTTTCATCAAATATACACGCATGTTTAAGCGTTTATACTTGATATTAGGATAAATGAGAGTATTCAAGGAGGTGGACATGCAGCAGAGAAGTTTTTTACGTTATTTTATGGGACTGGCATTGCCGGTCATCTTGCAACAACTTTTAGCACACTTATTAGCGATGAGTGATACGATCATGTTAGGAGCTTTCAGTGAAGATGCAATCAGTGCTGTCAGTGTAGCTAATAAATATTTCTTTATCTATAACCTGGTAATCTTTGGGTTAAGCAATGGTGTAGGACTGTTTATCTCGCAATATCATGGGGCATTGCAGAAAGAAAATGAAAATCGCACATTGCGTTTTGGCTTGCGCTTGTGCGTATATACAGCCATTATTTTTATGGTTATTTTACTTGTATTTCCTTCCTTCATCATGTCGCTTTTTGTGAAAAATGAGGTGTTGATCAGATTGGGCAATGTGTATAATGGCATTGTGGTATTCTCTTATCTTCCTTATGCATTAGCACAGATGTTGGGCGTTGGCTATCGTGTGATTGCCCAGCCGCGTATTCCTATGTATGCCGGTTGTCTATCCTTCCTTTTGAATATCGCCTTGAATTATGCCTTGATTTTTGGACATTTTGGTTTTCCATCCCTTGGTGTAGCAGGAGCCGGTATTGCGACCTTATGTTCACGCATTGTAGAAGCACTTTTCTTATGTGCTGTTGCTTTACGTAAAGAAAGTGAATTTTATTTGTTAACTGCCTATACTCGTTTTTCTTTAAGGGAGAAATACAAGATTGCCCAGCGGGCAATTCCACTTGTTTGCAATGAATTTATTTGGTCATTAGGATTATCCTTTATCTTTATGAATTATTGTGCTGTAGATGAACGCTATATACCTGCCTTAACCGTAGTTGATACGATTGCTAGCATGATTTATGTAGCCTTTAGCGGCTGCAGTGCGGTGACGGGTGTCGTCATTGGCAATGATTTAGGGGCAGGCAAGCTAAAGCAGGCCAAATTGGATGCCAAAAAGATGATACGGATCGGTTTATCCATTTATATCATTGGGTGTGCTTTGGTCTTATGCACCAGTCCGATAGCACCTTTTCTGTTTTCGTTACAAGGAGAGAGTCGGCATATGGCGATGCAGCTTTTAATGATCAAGGCTTGTATTACTTGGACACAAGGCTATTCAGAAACCATTTATTATATTTTACGAGCCGGTGGAGATACGCGTTCCGTCTTGTGTATTGATGGCTTATTTACTTGCTTTGGACCCTTACTCTTATCAACGCTGTGCGCACGTGTACTGCATATCCCTATGCTATGGATGTTTGCAATCGTAGAAGGCAGCAGTATTTTTAAAATTTTTATTGCTACTTGGTTTTATCGAAAAGAAACGTGGTTAAAGAATTTAACGGAAAGGAAGCATGACTTACATGAAACAAGAAATATTACAGAAAAGAAATCCACAAGTATGTATCAAAAATGTGAATGATGCAGCATTTTCACGCTATGGAAAGCTCATCCACTTGGATGTGGATGCTTTGTTACAAGAAGCAGAAAAACAGTATCCGATACCAACTAGCGGGAATGCATATATTGCTGATATTGCGGCGTTACATCCTTTTGCTTGTGTAGCTGAAATCGCCCATCGTATTTTTGCTGAAATGGCAATTGAAGTAGGCATCTGTCATGGACATAATACGACCTTACTGGGGCTGGAATACCATATAGGATCTGAGGTGAATATGGCCATTACCGATTGTGTCTTAGCGTTAGGACGAAAGGAAGACTTTCAGGCACCTGGTATTGATAAGGAGGCATTGGAAGTATTTTATGTACCCAAAGGCAGTGTCATAGAGTTGTTTGAAGGTACTTTGCATTATTGCCCATTTTCGGCAGATCAAAAAGGGTTTTCCACAATTGTGATCCTCTTAGATAAAACAAATACACCGATTTCTTATCGAAAAGGAGAACTTTTGACAAAACGCAATAAATGGTTTATCGCACATGTGCAGAATCAAAAGAAGATCCAAGAGGGAAATGTTGGCGGATTGTTGGGAGAACCTTTACAGATATCGTTACTTCCTGTAGAATAAAGGAGAAGATGTAGGAAAGAGAGATGAAATCATGCGTGTCCAGATGGACAAAAGACGAAAACATACGACGAAACAAAATATGAAACCCGGGCCTTTTGTAAAATAATTCAAAAAAGGATAAGGGCAGAGAATACATGTGTGTTTTTGTAATGCGTGAATACAATCATAAGCCATCTAAGGATGATATTTGCTAATGTATATTCATAAAAATTCAAGAAGAAGTCTGAAAGCTATTACGATACACGCAATTAGTTTTTAGACTTTTTCTTGTTTCAATATAAGAAAAAACGATTCTTGTACCTTATCCGTGTTTTTCATTTACGAAAAAGGCGGGTTGATGATAATGAATAAAAAAATGAAAACAGAGAAACAAATGATGAAACTGCCTGTTTATGCAGGTATCTTATTTTCGGTATTAGAAATCATGATGGCATTGTATGCCAATTCACAGGCAGTGTTGATGGATAGTATTTATGATTTTGCAGAGGCGATTGTCCTTGGCTTAATTATCTTTTTAATTCCTTTATTTTATAAACCGGTCAGTGAACGGAAACCATTTGGCTATGCTCAAGTTGAAAGCTTACTGATTCTTGGGAAAGGTTTACTGTTGATTGCTGTTACAATTGGATTGATCTTAGCGAATGTGCAAATGCTATTACATGGTGGAAACACGATCGATCAGCAATTGATTGGATATTTCGAATTTGGATTGGCAATGATCAGTGCCATTGTGTTATGGCTTTTAACACGTATGCATAAACAAGTGCAGGCACCTTTAGTAGAAGCCGAAATCCTTGGCTGGAAATTGGATGTTTTTAGCAGTATTGGTGTCGGATTGGCTTTTTTCCTTGGCTCCTTATTGGACAACTCACCACTTTACTGGCTTTCCCCTTATATAGATCAGATCATTGCCATTATTATTGCGCTGATCATGTTACCGCAGCCTTTCCATCTGATTCAAGAATCATTAAAGAATCTTGTTTTATTTGCTCCTGAAGAAGAGGTCATGGAAGAAATCAAACAGTGTGCTCAAGAGTTGTTTGATGATTATGCATATGAAATTACATTTTATGATGTTATTCAGACAGGACGTAAATTGTGGATTGAAATTTATATTCGCTCGCATTCCAATATGTTGAATGTGGCGCAATTGGAACAGCTAAAGCTACGCATCGAAAAGGGGTTGCATGATCGCTATGAAGGGGTAGATGTACAAATATCTCCGGATTTGATCATAAAATAAAACGCATTAACGATAGTCATATGGAATACAAGTGATCGATTTACGCGGTTAGATACAGTTAAGAGGATATGATGTAAATAAAGAAAATACGATTTTCTTAGGATAGTGCTATAACGCCTATCGAAAATCGTATTTATTTTTATTTGGTAATGTTATCTATGGGTTCATGTACTCTTATATGTGATCTACACGCATATGTCGTTACCTTATAAATAAAGAGGTGTTTCTTATTCTTCACCTCTTTGTTCCATAAGGTTGTATATGCAAATGTTTTTATCACATTATTCTTTTGTGATCAATGCTAAGTTCTCCAGATACTCACTTTCAAAAGCAAGCTTCTTTTCAGCTTCATTCGTATATTTCTTTACCAATGCGCTGGATTTCATTACAGGCTGTAAAGTTCCCGCACCAGCAACACAACCGCCGGGACATGCCATTCCTTCTAACAGGTAGCCATTGCGTTTACCGGCTTTTGCCATCATGAGCATCGTTTTACAATTCTTTAAACCTTCAGCCGAATCAATTAATACTTCTTTATCCGGATGTTCTTTTTGAATACATTGTTTCACCGCATTGGCAACACCGCCGCTAACGGCAAAGCCACGTCCATTCGCAGTTCCTTCGGCAAATGGCTCATCTACCATGGCTTGTTCTAAAACAATGCCTTTGGCTTCAAACATACCCATGACTTCTTCAAAGGTTAAGACAAAATCGATATCACTGCGTACACTTTTGCGACTGGCTTCTAGTTTCTTGGCAGCACAAGGGCCGATAAAAACGACTTTTGCATCCGGTTTTTGCTTTTTAATCAAACGACCGGTTAAGACCATCGGCGTTAAGGCCATAGAAATATAAGGCTTAAAATCAGGGAAAAGCTTTTTCGCCATGACTGACCAGGCAGGGCAACAGGATGTTGCCATAAATGGCTGTTGTTCAGGCACTTTGTTTAAGAAGTCTTCAGCCTCTTCAACCGTACATAAATCGGCGCCGATGGCTACTTCTACAACATCCGCAAAACCCAACGCTTTTAAGGCCCCTTTTACTTTTTCAGGTGTCACGCTTGCCCCAAATTGTCCAACAAAGGCCGGGGCAATTGCCGCAATAACCTCTTTTCCGCTTTTCATCGCATGAATCGTCTGAAAGATCTGTCCTTTATCAACAATCGCGCCAAATGGGCAATTGACTAAACACATACCGCAAGAAACACATTTCTCATGATCAATTTCAGCTCTTCCGAATTCATCACTTTTTATGGCATCCATGCCACAACTTCTGGCACAAGGACGTTCCAACTTGTTAATAGCACCATAAGGACATACATCCATACAGCGGCCGCATTTGATACATTTATCCTGATCAATGACAGATTTACCATTAATAATACTGATGGCATCTTTCGGACAAACTTCTTTACAAGGATGTGCTAAACACCCTTGACAGGTATCCGTGACAACAATCTGCTTTTCCGGGCAGGCATTGCAGGCAAATTTAATGATGTTGATCAAAGGATCATCATAATATTTCTCAGCGATCGCACTTTCTTCAATACCATCGCTTAAGGGTGCATGCTCATCCATTTTACGTAATGGCAACCCAATTCCTAAGCGCAGACGTTCCCCAACAATGGCACGTTCTAAAAAGATACTTTCTCGATACTTTGCTTGTTCTCCTGGTAAGATCTTAAAAGGAAGCTTTTCAATTTCAGTGGCATAATCTCCACCTTCATATGCCAATCGGGCAATTTCAGTGAAGACCTTTCTTCGTATATCCGTTACCGAATTATAAATACCTCTCATTATGTATCACCTCGTCTCCATTATACTGTATTTACCAGTATTTGTAAGTATAATTTCAGAATTTCAACCCTTTTACTTGTCGTTATGCAGGAATTGCATTATCATGATAAGGATGAAATAAAAGAAAGATAGAAATCATTAAACGAAAAATGTAAATCAACATCGTAACGTAATACAAGGCTTATGGAAAAAGCTTGAGAAAGGAAACCCTATGGAAATCAAAGAACTAGTACAGCGGCAAAGAGCATATTATCAAAAAGGAAATACGCGCTCTTTGATAAAACGTAAACAGGCATTACAGCGGCTGCAGGCATGTATCAAAAGAAATGAAACGGCTATTCATGAAGCTTTGTATGAAGATTTGCATAAGGCAACAATGGAATCTTATATGAGTGAAACCGGAATGGTGTTGGCAGAATTACGCATGCAACTGCGACATTTTGAACAATGGGCAAAACCTAAAAAAGTGCGTACACCTCTTGCCCAATTTCCCGCTAAAAGCTTTCAATCTGCAGAACCTTATGGAGTAGTGTTGATCATGGCACCTTGGAATTATCCTTTTCAATTATGTATGGAACCATTGATTGGGGCATTGGCTGCTGGTAATACGGTGATCTTAAAGCCCAGCGCATATGCCAAAGCGTGTAGTGCAGTCTTGGCGAAGATCCTAAGGGAATGCTTTGAAGAGGAGTATGTTGCCGTTGTAGAAGGTGGCCGCAAGGAAAATAATGAACTATTGGAACAACGGTTTGATTACATCTTTTTTACTGGCGGAGTAACGGTTGGTAAAATGGTGATGGAGAAAGCTAGTCGATATCTTACACCAATCACATTAGAATTAGGAGGGAAAAGTCCTTGTATCGTTGATGAAAGTGCAGATTTACGCATCGCCGCACGTCGTATTGCCTTTGGCAAATTTCTTAATGCCGGGCAAACCTGTGTAGCCGTTGATCATGTGTTTGTACATTCTTCGATACGTCAAGCTTTTCTTGCCTATTTGCAACAGGAATTGCAATCTTTCTTCGGTGAGGATGTATTAGCCAATCCCCATTATCCAGCAATTATCAATAAAAAACATTTTACGCGTCTACGCCAGCTTATGCAGAGTGGTGATATATGTATTGGTGGGCAGTTGCGGGAAGAAACCTTACAGATTGCACCGACTGTGTTAGAAAATGTTTCCTTGACTTCTGCTATCATGCAGGAAGAAATTTTTGGACCGCTTTTGCCAATTTTACCTTATGATGATCTTGATGAGGTCATAACGTTCATACAAGCACAAGAACGTCCGCTGGCTTTGTATTTATTCACGAGCAGAAAAGCAGTAGAACAGCGCATTTTGCATACGTTGAGCTTTGGCGGCGGTTGTATCAATGATACCATTATTCATCTGGCAACCAGTCAGATGGGCTTTGGCGGTGTAGGACAAAGTGGGATGGGGAGTTATCATGGATATGAATCCTTTAAAACATTTTCTCATTTCCGCAGTATCGTAAAAAAGGCGACATGGTTAGATCTTCCTATGCGCTATCACCCATATACGAAAACGAAAGAAACGATCGTGAGGATGTTTTTACGATGAAAATGAGAAGAAAAACCATGCTAGTCGTGATGACCCTTTTGCTTGCTTATGGTTTGCAGGTTGTGTATGTAAAAAGCTTGCCAAGTGAACAAATCACTATTTTAGGCTATCATCACATTGTCGAGGATAAGGATAAAGAAGCGTATTTTAAAGGAAATATGTGGGTGAATTCATTGTCTTCCTTTGAAGCACAGATGAAGTTGTTAAAGGAAAAGGGATATCATAGTGTTAGTTTACAGGATGTTTATGAATGGCGTATGGGACGAAAAGAGTTAGATGAAAAAAGCGTTGTCATCACTTTTGATGATGGATTTTATTCCTCGATTAAATATGCACAGCCAATTTTAGAAAAATATGGATTTCAGGGAAGTGTTTTTGTGATTGGCTCACAAATTGAGGCGAATCGCAGCGAATATAAACCCAATAAACGTCAGCATGCAACCTTAGCAGATATGCAACATGCAAAAAAGTTGTCTTTTTATGCGCATTCCTTTGATCTTCATCATAAGGATGGAGGCTTTCGTGTTCATCAATTGACGAAAGAAGCATTGCAAATAGATACGCAAAAAGAAGCATCGCTTGTATCAACAGAATTTTATGCTTATCCATATGGAAAATATAATCCTTTGATACAGGAGGTATTAAAACAACATGGTACGAAGTTGGCATTTGGATTTAACGAAAATAGAAAAGCCAGTAGACAGGATGATCCTTATGCATTACCAAGATTTAATGTGAATGCATATACGAAGCTGGATGTGTTTTATCAGATGGTTTCACAATAAGCAAAGAGAATACGTTATCGTGGGAAAGTTGATGTCTTTATTAAGAAAACATCAACTTTTTCCTATTCAGTTGAATGATATGCCTAGAAGCCCATGAGGGTGAATGCATATAGTGGATTGAGATGAAGGAAATCTCAGTGAAAAAGGAGGAACTAACTATATGTATCATGCAAACTGCAACAACTCCTGCAGCTGTAACAATTCATCGAACTGTAACCGCAATGGAGAAAGAATCATGGTAAATCAGTCAAATTGCAGCAATCATAATGTTCAAGAACGTTCTCGCTGCTCATGTGCAAACACGTATCGCCCAGGCTCTGGCTGTGGTAATTCGGGCAATCACAGCTGCGGCTGTCATAACAATTGTAACTGTGGCTGTCAGCGACCTTGTCCGCCACGTCCATGCCCACCAAGACCATGCCCACCACGCCCATGTCCACCTAGACCTTGTCCACCACGTCCATGCCCTCCACGCCCAAGTTGTGAAGACCGCTGCCGTGCACAATATCGCCAGTGTATGAGAAACTGTCGTATGCGTGAAGATGAGCAAGGTTTTGAACGTGGCTATGAAGAAGGCCAGTATGATACAGACATGATGAATGAAGATCGTTGGGAGTACGAAGACTAATCCATCCTATTGGCAATCCATCCAATTATCTTTTTGATGAGGACCTTTCTTAAAGAAAGGTTCTTTTCTCCTGTGGATTCAGCGTAATAACTTTTGCAAAAATACATAAGATAGTATATAATGATGAAAATTATACAGGAGGTGGATACAAATGCTGCATATGAAACATATTATTTGGGATTGGAATGGTACCTTATTGGATGATCTAGATGTCAGCATGGATGCATTAAACAGCATCTTAACGAAAGAACAATTGCCGCTTGTCCTGGATAAAGATGAATATCGTAAATACTTTCAGTTTCCTGTCATTGAATATTATAAAAAAGTTGGTTTCGACTTTGCCAAAACACCATTTCCCATCTTGGCACAACAATATATGGCATATTATCAGCCTCATTCTTTACAATGTTCCTTGCATACTGGGGTAGAAGAAACCTTGGAAAAAGCAGAACAAAAGGGTTATCGCCAATACTTGTTGAGCGCCAGTGATCTGCAGTTTCTAAAACAACAGCTTGCTGTTTATGACATTTCTAATTATTTTCAGGATATTCAAGGCTTAGATAACATTCATGCTCATTCCAAAGCAGAATTGGCGAAAGCCTTTGTAAAAGAACGCCAGTTAAATCCAAATGAAGTTGTATTTGTCGGTGACAGTGTACATGACAGTGAAGTGGCAAAATATGCCGGATGTCATTGTATCTTGATAGCGAATGGACATGAACACAGAGATAAGCTTACAAAGACAGGCCGACGTGTGGTTGGCAATATAAAGGAATTTGCTCAGTTATTATAGGATCAAAAAGGAAAGCGTTCGCTTTCCTTTTTATGACGATGTTAGCATCTTTTGATTATTGATAAGGTGATATCTTTAACAGAACCAAAAAATTCCCTAAAGTAAAAATTGGGTGCCAGATCAAGATCACTGCGAGCAGGGTAATTATGATAAGACAAACCTAAAGAAGTTGCGATGAAACCGGCACGAAACATATGGAAATCATTGGTGATGATGGAAGCACTTTTTATATGGTATTTCTTCATAAGCACTTTTGAGAAAGCTAAGTTTTCCTGTGTATTCATAGAAGCATCTTCCATTAAGATACGTGATTCTGCTACACCATGCTGAATCAGATACTGTTTCATGGCACTGGCTTCACTGCAAGTTTCCGCTTGCCCTTTGCCACCGCTTACTATCAGATAGGTATTTGGATATTCCTCAGCAAACTGGATACCTCGTTCCAAACGATAACGAAGTAAGCGAGAAATCGAAGAACCATGCAACTGCGCCCCTAAGATGATAGCAGCATCACCTTGTTGTTTATCCGTGTGCATACCTTGATAGAGGATGCAGGATTGTAATCCCAAAAATAGGATAATTATGATAGTAGTGCACAAGTATACTATGCGGCGTAAGGGGATAGGCAGATATGAAAAGATATGTTTTTTCCTTTTATAGGTCATCATTCCTATGATAAGTAACAACATCCCACCAAGTAAAAAGACCCAGGAAAAAACAATTTCATTGATACCATAAACAATGCATAAATAACTATAATACCCTATACATAAGCCACCTAATGCCATGCATACGAGCGAAAGAACAAAATGATTATTTGGTTTCATGAGATAATCTCCTTATTCCTGCCAAAAAGAGGATAGAACAGTATATACGCGTTGAGGCTCATTAATAATTTCATAATGCGCATACTGTATCGGTAATAAATTGCGATAAAACCGTGTGGTAAAACGTTCGTCAATGAAAGCGACCATCCCTTTATCAGAAAGGGAACGTATGACACGGCCGGCTGCTTGTAGAACTTTGTTCATACCGGGAAATTGATAGGCATAGGCATAGCCCATTTGATTAATTTCATCAAAATGCGCTTTGATCAGATCTAGCTGAGGATGAAGTTTGGGAAGACCGACACCGATGATGATAGCACCAATCAGACGATCACCTTTTAAATCAATGCCTTCCGCAAACATGCCACCTAATACACAAAAAGCGACATGCAAACCATCCATTTCTTCAAACTGCTTTAGATACGCTTGTTTTTGTTCATCATTCATATTGCCATCCTGTATGGAAATGGCAATATCCGGATATTGATTCGCAAATTCTTCGGCAATCTGTTGTAAATATGCATAACTTGGGCAAAAGACAATGTAATTACCGGCTTTTGCAAGCACACATGCGTGAATCATTTCCACTATGGCGATAAGACTATGACTGCGATTACGGTATTTTGTCGAAATGGCATTATTGATGATGACTTTGATCTGTTGTTTTGCAAAAGGTGAAGGCAAGGAAAGACGAGGAGTCTTTTCATCACCGCCTAAAAGCTCCAGATAATAATCAATAGGTGACAGCGTTGCTGAAAATAAGATTGTACTGCGTCCTTTTTTCATGATGTTTTGTAAAGGATGGCGGGGATTCATGCAAAATTGTTTGACGATGACATTATTTGCATCCTTTTGTATTAGGGTCACAAAATGCTCATCATAATAATCAGCGATACGGATATAAGCATTTACTGCGAAATAAACATCCTTGAGTTCATCATCGTGGCTTTCTTCATGCTCACTTTGCAGATAAGCATCACAATGCTCAGAAAAACTTTCTAACTTTTCCAGAAAAGGCAAACAGGGTTCTTCATCCGCAAAGAAATCACTATATTCACAACACTTTTTCAGCTTTGCAAATTCACTTAAGACAGCTTGCAGTGCCTTATGAAGCAACACCGCATCCTTAGGAATCTTTTTGCGTATGGAAAGAAACTGCTCTTTTTCCAAGACAGCACTATACATTTCGCGACCACGGTCAATCAGATTATGAGCTTCATCTACTAAAAAGATATAATTGCCTTTTTCCATAAAAAAACGTTTTAAATAGACATGAGGATCAAAAACATAATTATAATCACAGATAATCACATCTGCATACAGGCTGGCATCAAGACTCAATTCAAAAGGACAGATATCATGCTGCTTAGCCATATGTACAATCACTTCTTTATTCATGAAGTCTTCACCACTTAAAAGCTCATACAAAGCATTTTTATTTCGGTCATAATAGCCTTTGGCATAAGGACAAACTTTAGGGTCACAATTACGTTCTTCCAGTAAACAGATTTTATCTTTAGCCGTAATGCAGACCGTTTTAAACGATACATCTTGCTTTTGTAATAACGCAATTGTATCATAGGCAACACTTGCCGTGATGTTTTTCGCACAGAGATAAAAAAGCTTTTCGGCCTTTCCTTCTCCAATGGCTTTTAAAGAGGGGAATATTGTAGAAATGGTTTTCCCTATACCGGTAGGAGCTTGAGCAAACAGATTTTGTTTATCTAAAATCGTTTTATATACAGCTACGGCAAACTGACGTTGTCCTTTGCGATAGGAAGTAAAAGGAAATGTTAGTTTTTTTAAGGTAGTGGAAGAAGCAATACGAATATTTTGGGAAAGACGTGCCCAGCGTAAATGTTGTTTTAGACAATCGAGGTAAAAGGCGGTCAACTGTTCCTGTGTTTTTACTTGTTGAAATGTGAAGATTTGTTTTGTTTCAATCTGATAATAGGTTAATTGAATGGTAAGCTGTTCACACGCATGTTGCATGGCATACAAGTAGCCATAACAATATGCCTGAGCCCAATGCACAAAACAAGAGTCATTTATTTCATCATGGGGAAGAGCAGTCGTCTTGATTTCTTCAATAGTGATACCATGTTCGTCCTTTAAAATGCCATCGGCTCTGCCATCAATCACAAAGGTCACATCTTCGATGATCGTCTCCTGTTTCAGATAAACTTCACTTTGATAATCACCTGTGGCCTGTGATTGCAACATGCGATGAATTCGACTGCCTAAATTCGCTCTTTCGACACTTTGACCACTATAGACTAAATCACCGCTTTGAAATAAAAACTCAACCAGTTCTCTGACTGAAAGACGATATTGCATACCTTCACATCCTTTTGTATAGTTCATTTTACTAGAAAAACGAAAATTTACAATGGAAAGTTGGAAATCGTCATGTATAATTAAGGAGTCTGTAAGTAATAAGATTTTTTCTTCGTACTTACTAGCAATGAGCCATCAGCATAGGGATACAAGGAGGAAGCAACATGCGTGAATTTATTATCCAAGAGGATGATGCCAACCAGCGTGTGGATAAATTTCTGCAAAAGACGTTGCCAGCATTGCCTAAAAGTTTGATGTATAAATATATAAGAAATAAGAAAATAAAAGTAAATCGAAAACGTTGCGAAATCGCGCAGCGTCTGCTGCCAGGAGATCACGTATTATGTTTTATTGCAGAAGAATTTTTTGAAACAGGAGAAGATTGCTCCTTTTTAAAGGTTAGCAGCGAATTGGATGTTCTTTATGAGGATGCAAATGTCATTTTAATGAAAAAACCGAGCGGCTTATTGACACATAAAGATAGCAATGAAATACAAGATAATCTGGCAGATCGCTTCTTACATTACTTATATAAGAAAGGACAGTATGATCCACAAACAAGACAAAGTTTTACACCGGCTCTATGTCATCGCTTAGATCGCAATACGGAAGGAATTGTCATAGGAGCGAAGACAGCGGAAGCATTGCGGCGTATGAATGCCTATATTCGCGAACATAAAGTTGAAAAACATTATGTATGTATTGTTGAAGGTGTTATGGAGCAAAAGACAGGGCATGTGGTACTTTGGCATAAAAAGGATGCAAAAAGCAACAAGGTTCATTTGTATGCCCATGAACAAAAGAACAGTCAACGCATAGAAACCAGCTATCGCACATTGCATCAAGGAAAGCGATATGCGTATGTGGAAGTGCAATTGCATACGGGAAAAAGTCATCAGATACGCGCGGTAATGGCATATCTTCATCATCCTTTATTTGGGGATGTGAAATATGGCGCCCAAAAGAATCAGCGTAAGGATTTTCAAGCATTATGCGCTTATAAAGTCCACTTTAATTTTGATGATGATCTTTTATCTGCCATTTCTCAACAAACCTTTACGCTTATCCATCACCATATCAAAGCACGCTATGAACTATTAGAACAATAAGGAAAAAACAATCACGAAAAGGAATGTTTTTTTGATGGATGCGCCTTTACAAATATGTAGACGCTTTCGATACGAACATACTTTTTTATACAAATACGCATAAGAGAAAAGATGTAAAAATATAACTTGCTTTTTCATTGTTGTAGTGTATAATATTCGGGTGGTAAAAAGAGGAGAATCGTTATGGAATCTTATGGATATTTATTAGATATTGCCTTAATTTTAATTTTTACCAAAGTATTGGGACTTGTGACAAAACGTATAGAGATGCCACAGGTTGTCGGTGCTTTGATGGCCGGTATCGTGTTGGGCCCAGGCTTTTTGAAAATTGTTCATGAATCGCAATTCATTGATCATATTGCTGAAATCGGTGTGATCGTCTTAATGTTTTCAGCCGGGTTGGAAACGGATATCAATGAACTTAAGAAAAGTGGCGGAAAGAGTTTTGTGATTGCCTTGATTGGTGTATTAATACCATTGATCGGCGGTTATTTACTGGCTTCTTTCTATAACAGTGGCGATAAAGCATTTTTGGAAAACATGTTTATCGGTGTTATCTTGACAGCAACTTCGGTATCCATCAGTGTGGAAACCTTAAAAGAAATGGGGAAATTATCAACACCTAGTGGAAATGCCATCCTAGGAGCTGCTTTGATTGATGACGTATTAGGAATTATCGCGTTGACCTTAATTACTGGTATGGCAGATACATCTGTTGATTTAACGACAGTCATGATTAAAATTGTTGCTTTCTTTGCGGTCAGCATGGTGATTGGTTTAGCAGCTCATAAACTGATTGAAAAATGGTTTGATCGTTATGAAAAAGTACACCGTCGTTTTTCTATCCTATCTTTTGCTTTCTGCTTATTGTTTGCTTACTGCGCAGAAGAATTCTTCGGTGTCGCTGATATCACGGGAGCCTTTATTGCCGGATTGATCATTTCCGGAACGAGTCGTTCTTCTTATGTGAAGATGCGTATAGAAACTTTAAGCTATCTGCTTATTTCACCGGTTTTCTTTGCTAGTATCGGTTTAAAATTTGTTCTGCCAGAGATGACGACAAGTATTTTAATTTTCTCTGTGCTATTATTAGTTATTTCTGTCCTCAGCAAGATTTTGGGATGTGGCCTTGGTGCAAAACTTTGTGGTTATCAGACAATTCAATCGGCTCGTATTGGTGTCGGTATGATTTCGCGTGGAGAAGTCGCCTTAATTGTTGCCAGCAAGGGGATGGCTGTTGGATTGATGAATGATCAATTCTTTGGTCCGATCATCATCATGGTTGTCTTTACGACAATTGTCACGCCAATCCTATTGAAATTTGTCTTTAAAGATCGTATCAATGATCCAGATGTTTATACGGATAGTGCATTGATTGAAGATTATAGTGAAGTTGAAAATAACGAACGAAAGAATATGGAAATTTTAGAACAAAAGAAAAAGCGCAGTGCTGCCTAATACAGCTTGTATCAGTTATCTGCTAAGGTGTCAAAAATCCTTTATATAAAGGGTTTTTGACCCTTTTTTTCATGCATGAACCAATTTTTAATTTCATTGTTGAAAAATACGAAAAAAAGGAATATACTTTGAAAATGATTTAGGAAAGATTCCTGTATCCTAAATCGCTGAAAGTGTTATAATAATAAAAAAGGAGGTGTCGTGTTTTGGAAGAGATTATCAGAGAAATCGTTGACGCTGACAAACAGGCAAGAAGACGAGTAAAAGAAAAGCAACAGGAACGTCTGAATATCCAAAATTTGATACAACAGCAAGATGATGAAATCAAATCGCGGTATCAACAGGAAACAAAAGCATTGTTGGAAGCGAAACAGGCAGAACTGAATGCAGCTTTACAAAAAGAACAAGAGCAGGAAGAAAAAGCCTATCAAGATGCACTGCATAATCTGGAAGCGAAGTATGATGCCAGCAAAGAGGAGTGGGTGAACGAAATCATTCAACGGTGTCTGGCATCATAAATGTGATGCCGATAAGGAGGTGATGGTGAATGGAAATGGCAGCTGGTGTTATCGCCGCAAAAGCAAGAAGTATGCTTGGCGAACAGCTGAGCGCACAGGACTATGAAGAATTGCTGCACAAGCGCAGCGTTGCCGAAATAGCGGCCTACCTAAAAAATGGCACTTCCTATGCACATGCCCTAAAAGATGTACGCGAAAACAACATTCACCGTGGACAGCTGGAAGATCTTTTACGAAGAGAAAGCTTTCGCAAATCTATGAAACTGTATCGTTACAGTGAATCTAAGCAGCAGCAGTATTATAAGTTGCATATGCAACAGATAGAAATTGACTTATTGCTATCACGCATTCGTGTTTTGATTTCCCAGGCGTATGAAGATGCTATCGCAGAATTTCCCCTTTTCCTAAAAGCATATACTAGTTATGATTTGACGAAATTGGGGAATGTTCGCAGCTTTGATGAATTGCTGGAGGTTGTGAAAAAAACGATGTATTATGATGCCCTTGTCCCTTATCGGGTGAAAAAAGGACAGGAAAACGATATTGCCTATACGGACATCGAGACGACTTTGCATCAGAAGTATTATGCGCATGCAATGGATACGATTCACGATGTGTTAAAAGGAAAAAGCCGTAAACAATGCCATGATATGTTTGCCACTAAGGCAGAACTAGATAATCTGACAAAAATCTATCGTTTTAAAAAGTATTTTCAGGCAAGAGAGGATACCATACGGGATTCTTTAGTGCCATTGTATCATCGCATTTCCAAAGAGCGATTGGAAGAGCTTCTGGCAAGTCCCTTGCCATTATTTTTGAAGAAACTTAAGGAAGGCCCTTACCATCTGCATCTGGAAGATAAAGAAGATTTATATGTAGAATATTATACCCAGGCTTATCTTTATAAAATGGCAAAACGCAATGTGTATTTTGCTCAGGATGCGCCAACGGTATACAGCAGTTATCTCGTCGTTATGCAGCGAGAACTTGACAACATCATCAATATCATCGAAGGTGTTCGCTATCAGGTGAACAGCGAAGATATTGCATCGATGCTGGTGTATTAGAAAGGAGGATATCATGGCGATCGCAAAAATGAAACTCATCAACATTACGGCCGATAATGAGTATCTCAATGATGTCTTATTAAAATTTGTGGATTTGAACTATTTTCATCCGGAACCAGCCAGTAAATTTGTGGACAGTGTACATGGCTTAACAACATTGAGCGAGGAAAATCCTATCGCAGAAGTATTATCTCATGTACAAGAAATCGTCAACGAGATGCAATTGAATTTGCCGCAGCTGAGTATGAAAAGCCGTGACTATGATCTGGATAAGATGACTTCTTATGTAGATGGCATTTATCAGCGTTATCAGGATGGCGCACAGATTCGAGATGATCTGTTACACGTTATTCAGGAAAATAAGGACGCCTTAGTTCAGGTCAGAAATATTGAAAGTATTGATTTAAATTTGGATGATTTATTCGAGTGTGAGTATATAAAAATTCGCTTTGGCCGTTTGCCAATCGATAGTGTGGAAAAATTACAGTACTATCGTAACCGTCCATTTGTCTTTAAATCCTTCAATACAGATGACACCTATAGCTGGTGTTTATATATTACGACATCAAAATATGAAGGAGATGTCGATAACATTTTCTCTTCCTTATACTTCGAGCGTATCCGTATTCCGGAATTTGTTCATGGAACACCGGAACGAGCGAAGGAATCTTTGCAAGAGGAAATAGACAATGATTATAAACAGTTACAGCACGTAGAAGAAGTGCTGGCAAACTTAAAAAAGGAATGCAGTGAAAATATTGCTAAAATCGTAAGCGAATTAGCTTTTTTGAATCATACCTTTGAAGCACGTAAATATGTCGTTGGATTAGGAGAACGTTTCTCCATAACAGGTTTTATTGCAGAAGATGATGTACCAAAACTGAAAGCATCATTCTCAGAATTGAAGGAGGTGGAAATCGAAGTCAGACCTGCCCATAGCGACAAGCGACTCTCGCCTCCGACCAAATTAAAGAATGGGTGGTTTGCCAGGCCGTTCTCGATGTTTATAGAAATGTATGGCACGCCGGAGTATGAAGGCTTTGACCCAACACCAATCGTCGCTATTACCTATTCATTATTATTTGGTATGATGTTTGGAGATGTCGGTCAGGGACTTTGTGTTATCCTTGTTGGATGGTGGATGTATAAATATAAAAAGATGCAGTTAGGAGATGTCATGATTCGTATCGGTATCTTTTCTACCATCTTTGGCTTCGTCTTTGGTTCCGTCTTCGGTAATGAAACCATGTTGAACCCTCTCTATCATGCAATCTTAGGACTTACTGAGAAGCCTATAGAAGTTATGTCAAGTGAATTCATTTTGCCTTTATTGATCGTAGCGGTTGGCATTGGAGCTTTCTTGAATATGTTCTCAATCGTTTTAAATATCATTACGCATGCCAAAGATGATAATAAAGGGGAATGCCTGTTTTCTCAAAACGGAGTGGCAGGGCTTGTCTTCTATGGTGCTTTAGTAATTGGTGCCGGCTTTACAGCTGTTGGTATCAGCGTATTTTCACCACTGTATATCCTGCTGCTGATCGTTGTGCCACTTCTATTAATCTTTTTAAAAGAACCACTCATGCGCAAACTGGATGGTAAAAGCATGTTCCCGGAAAGCTTTGGGGCTTTCTTTATGGAAGGATTCTTTGAATTGTTTGAAATTTGTTTATCTTATATTACCAATACCATTTCCTATTTACGTGTTGGTGGATTCGTCTTATCCCACGCGGGCATGATGATGGCAGTTACCATGATCATGGAAATGGCTGGCGGTATCGGCGGATTAGCTGTTGGTATTTTTGGGAATATTCTAGTTATGTGTTTGGAAGGACTGATTGTCGGTATCCAGGTACTGCGATTAGAATTTTATGAAATGTTCTCCCGTTACTTTACGGGAAATGGAATCGTGTTTAAAACACTGAACGATTAGGAGGAAATTTATTATGTTAAACGCATTTGAATTATTGTTGCCACTGATTTTGATCGTATTGATCTCTTTACCTTTGGTGAATGTATTTCGTGGAAAAAAGAGCGCATCAGTGGCCAAACGCCGCATGATTACGCATGTATGTTTCTTCTTTGCCATTCTGCTTGGAACAGTATTCTTTGCTGCTTCTAAGGCATATGCTGCGACACAGGATGATATTGCATTGAAGATGGCTGGCTCCATCGGTCAGGGTCTGGGCTTTATGGCAGCTGCTTTATCTACCGGACTTTCAGCATTAGGGGCTGGTATCGCCGTAGCTGCTGCAGCACCAGCTGCCATTGGTGCTTTCTCAGAAAATGAAAAGAACTTTGGTAAATCAATGATCTTTGTTGCCATGGGTGAAGGTGTTGCTATCTATGGTTTGTTGATTTCTATTATTATGATCTTCATGAAATTATAAATCTTGATGAAATTATAAATCATGATGAAATTCTAAATCTTGATAAATTATAAATCTTGATAAATTATAAATCTTGATGAAGTTCTAAATCATAATGAAGTTCTAAATCATGGTGAAATTCTATACATGAAGAAATTCTAAATCATGATGATATTCTAAACTTATTTATACTGCCTTCACAATGCCTTTTCATATATAAAAGGAAGATGATTTCATCTTGTACCATATAGGATGAGACTACTTGTATTGTTGATGTAGGTCGTATAGAAAGTAATAAACAGCTGTAAGGAAAGGAGCTTTCCTATGAAATTTTACTTGCTCAGTGATAATATTGATACACAGATGGGATTGCGTCTGGCTGGTATTGAGGGTGTTGTTGTACATGAGCGCCATGAGGTGCTACAGGCTTTGGAAACAGCCATGCATATGGAAGATGTGGCCATTGTTTTAATGACAACCAAACTGATTCAGACATGTCCCGAAGTAATCTCTGAGTTGAAACTAAAACAAAAGAAACCGCTGATTGTTGAGATACCGGATCGTCATGGCTCCGCCAAAATTGGCGAAACAATTGATGGCTATGTATCCGAGGCAATCGGTGTGAAACTATGAGGTGTTGAGTGATGCTTGATGAAAAAATGAAACTGGAAGAATATTTTAAAGAAGAGATACAACGAGTCAGCGACATCCAGATCAGCGGTATTGAACGTGAAATCGAACAAATTCGCAAAAAGACAATCGCCTCTTTGGAACAAAGTGCCCAAACTGAGGCCGGTATGCTGAGAGAAACAGAATTGCGTGAAAAGCAAAGTGAGCATGCCATTGCTTTAAGCCGTTTGCATGAAGATACTAACCGTAAGCTGATGGCAAAGCGTAAAGAGCTGAATGAGGCTGTTTTTGATGAGGTAAAACAACGTATGCTTGCTTATTGTGAAAGTGAAGCATATAAAACAATGCTGTTGGATAAGCTTGATAAACTGGCAGAACATGCACAGGAGCATGCGGTTTTGCATATGGCGAAAAAAGATGAACGTTATCTGAAAATGTTATGTGAACGATATGGTCATGGGTGTGTCGGTGAAGTGGATGCCAGTATCAGCATTGGTGGATTCTTGCTTGCTTGTGAAGATAGCGGCATTGTCATTGATGAAACATTTGATACGGCAATTGAGGAACAACGCAGCTGGTTCTATACAAATTCAGGATTATTTATAAAATAACATGTGAATGTAAATTTCGCATGATCGAGGTGATAATGTGAGTGAAAATGTAATCTATTCCATCAACGGGCCAGTTGTAAAGGTGAAAGATTCAACCGATTTCTCTATGATGGAGAAGGTGTTCGTCGGTCATCAGCGTCTGATGGGAGAAGTAATATCCATCAGCCGTGAGGCTACGGTCATTCAGGTATATGAATCAACGACTGGATTGAAACCAGGAGAGCCGGTAGAACCTACCGGAAGTCCGATTTCAGTAACACTGGGACCGGGAATTTTAAGAAATATCTTTGATGGAATTGAACGTCCATTAAAGGAAATTGCCAAACAATCGGGTGCCTTTATCGCAACCGGAAGTGATGTGGCTAGCTTAGATGAAGAAGTTTTGTGGGATGTTACCATGAAGGTAAAGGTCGGTGATCATGTCATAGGCGGACAGATTTTTGCGACGGTGCCAGAAACGCCATTGATCGAACATCGCTGTATGATTCCGCCAACACTGGAAGGTGAGGTTATTGAAACAGTTTCGAATGGTCAATATAACATTTTGACATGTATTGCCAAAGTGGCAGATGCACAAGGAGAGGTACATGAGCTGACCTTATGTCAGAAATGGCCTATCAAAACGGCACGTCCAGTGAAACGACGTTTGCCAATCAGCGTACCGTTGATTACCGGTCAACGTATTTTTGATACCCTATTTCCAATCGCCAAAGGAGGAACAGCCGCAATTCCAGGCGGTTTCGGTACCGGAAAAACGATGACACAGCATCAATTGGCAAAATGGTGTGATGCGGATATCATTGTGTATGTCGGCTGTGGAGAACGTGGTAATGAGATGACGCAGGTTTTAGAGGAATTCTCGGAACTGATTGATCCAAAATCTAATCGTCCGCTGACCGATCGTACCGTCTTGATTGCCAATACGTCTAATATGCCAGTCGCTGCACGTGAAGCTAGCATTTATACGGGTTTGACTTTGGCAGAATATTATCGTGATATGGGATATCATGTTGCTATTATGGCCGACTCTACTTCACGATGGGCAGAGGCATTGCGTGAAATCAGTGGACGTTTGGAAGAAATGCCGGCTGAAGAAGGTTTCCCAGCTTATCTGCCATCTCGTATTTCGCAGTTCTATGAACGTGCGGGCTATATGGAAACTTTGAATGATGCGACCGGTAGTGTGTCTATCATTGGGGCAGTATCTCCTCAGGGTAATGACTTTAGTGAACCGGTAACCCAGAATACCAAGCGATTTGTTCGTTGTTTCTGGGCTTTGGATAAATCTTTAGCATATGCGCGTCACTATTTTGCTATTAACTGGAATGAAAGCTATTCTGAATATGTAACAGATTTGTCACGCTGGTACAATAAAAATGTTGATCCGCGTTTCTTACGTGACCGTCAGGAAATCATGTCGTTATTAGCAGAGGAAACAAAATTAATGGAAATCGTTAAGCTGATTGGTAGCGATGTTTTACCAGAAGATCAAAAACTGGTAATTGAAATCTGTAAGGTTATTCGAGTTGGCTATCTACAACAGAATGCCTTTCATCAAGATGATACGTATGTGCCTTTAGAAAAACAGTTAAAGATGATGGATACAATCTTGTATTTATATCGTCGTTGTAAAGAGGTAATTACGACCGGTAAACCACTGCGTCTGGTAATGCAGCTTGGTTTATTTGATAAAGTTACAAAGATGAAATATGATGTGCCGAATGACAATATAGCATTGTTGGATGAGTATCCGACGATGATTGATTCTGCCATCAGCACCATAGCGTGAAGGAGGTAAATGTACAATGAGTCTACAATATGTAGGATTGCATGAAGTCAATGGACCTCTGATTTTTCTGGATCATGTGTTAGATGCCAGCTATGAGGAAATGGTAGAAATCAAGTGCAGTGATGGAACAACGCGTTTAGGTAAGGTCGTTCAGCTTGAGGGCGACAAGGCAGCAATTCAGGTATTTGAAGGTACAAATGGTTTATCACTAAAAAATACACGAACGAAATTCACAGGGCGGCCAATGGAACTAGCCTTATCAAAAGAAATACTTGGCCGAACGTTCAATGGTAGTGGACAGCCAATTGATGGCTTGGGTGAAATTTATGCGGAAAAGAGTATGGATATCAATGGACAGCCATTGAATCCAGTATCTCGAGTATATCCGCGAAATTATATAAATACCGGTATCAGCAGTATTGATGCCTTGATGACCTTGATTCGTGGGCAAAAACTGCCAATCTTCTCCGGCTCCGGTATGCCACATAACGAATTGGCAGTACAACTTGTAAAACAAGCAAAGATATCAGATGGAGATGGTAAAAATTTCTGTATCGTGTTTGCGGCCATGGGGGTAAAAAATGATGTGGCAGATTACTTTAAGCGTTCGTTTGAAGAGGCTGGTGTCATGGAAAAGGTTGTCATGTTTGTCAATCTAGCAAACGACCCAATCATAGAACGTACGTTAACACCACGTTGCGCGTTAACTGCCGCAGAGTATTTGGCGTATGAGCATGACATGCAGGTATTGGTTATCTTAACGGATATCACATCGTATTGTGAGGCACTGCGTGAGTTCTCTAGCAGTAAGGGTGAAATCCCAGGACGGAAAGGTTATCCGGGTTATCTGTATTCTGACTTGGCTTCCTTATATGAAAGAGCAGGAATCATTAAGGATGCAAAAGGTTCTGTGACACAGATTCCTATTCTGACGATGCCCAATGATGATATTACGCATCCAATTCCCGATTTGACTGGTTATATTACAGAAGGGCAAATCGTGTTAGATCGTAATCTGAATCAAATGGGAGTATATCCACCAGTAGGTGTCTTACCGTCTTTAAGCCGTTTGATGAAGGATGGCATAGGTGAGGGTTATACGCGTAAAGATCATTCTGATGTATCAAATCAGTTGTTTGCAGCATATGCCAAGGTACAGGATGCGCGTAGTCTGGCATCCGTTATCGGTGAGGATGAGTTAAGTGATGCAGATAAACAGTATATGGTATTTGGAAATCTATTTGAACAGTATTTCTTGAATCAAGGTTTTGAGGATAATCGAAGTATTGAAACAACCTTGGATTTAGGTTGGGATCTGATTTCTGTCTTACCTAAAGCGGAACTAGATCGTGTAGATAACGAGGTGTTGGAGAAGTTTTATGATCACAAACGTGCTGTGAAACGTTTCAACATCAAAGAGGAACCAATTATCCGTGAACTGGCGAATGAGGGTGAGTAGTCATGGCAAATAAACAGGTATTTCCTACGAAGGGAAATCTGATTGCGACGAAAAAGTCGAATGCGCTGGCTCATATGGGATATGAGCTTATGGATCGTAAACGGAATATTTTAACGCGTGAAATGATGGGTTTACTGGATGATGTCAAAATGTTACGTGATGAAATAACTGAGACTTATCAACGTGCATATGCGGCTTTACAGCAAGCGAATATGACGTTGGGTGTTATCAGTGATCTGGTTGAAGCAGTTCCTATCGATAATGGTATACATGTGAGTTATCGCAGTGTCATGGGTGTTGAAATTCCTAAGATTTCTTATGATAAGCCGGATTATACTTTGAGTTATGGTTTAGAACATGCGAATTCTAAATTGGATTATGCGTATCGCTGCTTTTATCGTGTGAAGGAGCTGACCGTTGTTTTGGCGGAGGTTGAGAATAGTGTTTATCGCTTGGCAAATGCTATTCGCAAGGCGCAAAAGCGAGCAAATGCGTTGAAGAATATCGTGATACCGGATTTTGAAGGAAATATTAAATTCATTAGTGATGCGTTAGAGGAAAAAGAGCGCGAAGAGTTTTCTCGACAGAAGGTTATTAAAGCAACGAAAGATAAAAAAAGTAGTCAGGAACGGCCTTTGTAGCTGTTCCTGATGATGTTAAAATGCTTTAAATAAAGGGTTTTAAAAGAGCCGTAAAAAGATTCAAAAAAGTTTTTAAAAAATTGAAAAAAACACTTGCATAAGTAGGAATTATTTGTTATTATATTAGGGCACTGATGAAGTGCAAAAGAAAAAATGGTTTCATAAATGCGCCCATAGCTCAACTGGATAGAGCGTTTGACTACGGATCAAAAGGTTGCGGGTTCGATTCCTACTGGGCGCGCCATTTATATCGGGATGTAGCACAGCTTGGTAGTGCACTTGATTTGGGATCAAGGGGTCGCAGGTTCAAATCCTGTCATCCCGACCATTATTTGGCTGGGTAGCTTAGTTGGCTAGAGCATCCGGTTCATACCCGGAAGGTCGCGAGTTCGAGTCTCGCCCCCGCCACCAATTTGGCTAAATGGACCCTTAGCTCAGTTGGTTAGAGCAGCCGGCTCATAACCGGTCGGTCGTAGGTTCGAGTCCTACAGGGTCCACCAAAATAAAACTATATTTTGGAGGAATACCCAAGTGGTTGAAGGGTCCGGTCTTGAAAACCGGTAGGTCGGGAAACTGGCGCCTGGGTTCGAATCCCAGTTCCTCCGCCATTACGTTATTCAAATATGTGAAAACCGAATCGCTCATTAAACATCGCGGGGTAGAGCAGCCTGGTAGCTCGTCGGGCTCATAACCCGGAGGTCGTTGGTTCAAATCCTTCCCCCGCAACCAAATGGTCCCGTAGCTCAGTCGGTAGAGCAACGGACTGAAAATCCGTGTGTCGTTGGTTCAATTCCGACCGGGACCACCATTTGAATAACTGGCCGTCTCTAGATGAGGCGGTTTTTTTTGTGTGGAATTGAACATTCGGATATGTCCGTTGCTTACATTCCTCATTAACGTCTATTCGAAAAAGTGGCGGGGGAAGGATGCAACATGCACGTGAGGGCTGCTCTGCCTGTACAATGGCGGAGAAATAAACCTACCGGTTTTCCAATCATGAACATGTTACTTGGGTATGACGTGGCGGGGGCTATTTTCATAACGTTCCCGCGACCTTGCTTACCCGTATGGATGACAGGATGAACGCAATTTTATGCTCAATTGATCTCGTCAAGTGCACTTCGTTCCTAACAGGGTAGTCAAACGCACATCCATAATCGTACACACCTTATTGTATTTCAAAATAGGCGTTACTACGACACGCATAAAAAAAACGATTAAAAGAAAACTTTTTTTCTGATTTATCAGTTAACTATATGAGGAGGCTGCTATGAAAGAACATACAATCATAGAACACATACGACATGGCGATGTGAATGCACTCGATACGTTGATCCGTCAATATTATCCACAGATATATTCCTATGTCTATGCACGTGTCAAACATCGTGATATTGCAGCAGATATTACACAAGAAGTCTTTATCCGTTTCACACAACATATTGACTCCTACACCTTTCAAGGAAAAACCAAACAATATTTACTAAGAATTGCCATCAATCAGTGCAATAGTTGGTATGCGAAATACAAAGAAATAGCATTGCCGGATGATTTGGAAATTGCTGATGAAAAAACAGAAGATACATACGATCGACAACGATTGATTTTTTATCTTAACAAATTGCCGGATGAACAAAAAGATGTATTATTGTTAAAATACTTTGAACAATTAAAAAGTAAAGAGATTGCAACATTACTAAACATTAGTGAATCTACGGTAAAAACGCGTGTTCGTTTGGGCTTAAAAAAACTTAAAACGTATATGAAAAAGGAGGAATGGCTATGAGAATACATTGGAAAGAATTGCGGCAATATGATGAAAAGGCAATGGAAAAAACGATAGCGCAATGCCAAACACTAATGAAACACAAAGAAAATTGGTTCGTCAGTAAAAAAACAGCCTATCGTCAATTTGCGAAATTAGAAATTAAACGTATAAGTGTAGTATATGGCTTCTTTTTACTCTGTTTACTATATTTTTTACTTTTTTCAGAACAAATGAAAATCGGAATCGTGTTGCTGTATTATCTGTTACTAGGGTCCTATTTTCTCTATCAATTATATGAATTTAAAAATAATGATATGGAAGAATTAATGCAGGCACTTCCAATTCATGAAGGTAAACGCTTTATCTTGCATATGTGTACGTTTCTTATTATACACCTCATTAGTTTTCTAAGCTTTTCAATAGTTGGCTATCTACGTATGGACATCTCCATGTTAGAAATCATGCAATTAGCCTTAATACCTTTATTCCTGGCACATGGTTGTATGTTGTTTTTCTTAAACAGAATCAAACGACTTTATACAGCTTTCATCAGCTATATAATATTATTTTTGTTCTTTAGCAATTTCTTTCATCCAATCTTGATTAACAGTAGTGCACTGCAGTTAGGTTGGATCCAAACACTTATTGTGTCATTGTTCTCTACCGTATTATTTCTGATTGCCGCATATCGATATGGCTTAAAATTACAAAGGAGGATTCATTATGGAGCTTAAGACACATCATCTCAGCAAATTTTATACAAAAGAAAAGGCAGCGGTTGCCGATGTGAATCTTGTTTTGCAAGAAGGTATTCATGCTTTATTAGGAGCAAATGGAAGCGGGAAGACAACACTTATGCGGATGTTGTGTGGTATTTTAAAACCAAGTGAAGGTATAGTTACCTTTAATGCTAAAAATATTATGGAAAATTATGAAGAATACATTCTTCATTTGGGCTATTTACCGCAAAATGCAGGATTTTATATGAATTTCACAGTAATTGAATTTCTCCAATATATTGCCGTATTAAAGTGTCTGGAAGCTGATTATGCAAAACGGAAAATTGATGAGCTATTGGAGTTATTACATCTAAAAGAACAGTCCAAAAAGAAATTGCGTCAATTATCTGGTGGTATGCTACAGCGTGTCGGTATTGCACAGAGCCTGTTAAACCATCCTAAGCTATTGATATTGGATGAGCCAAGCAGTGGCTTAGATCCTAAAGAGCGTATTGCCTTGCGGCAGCTATTATCGCGTTTAGCAAAAGATACTATTGTGATTCTTTCAACTCATATCGTCAGTGACATAGAAAATATAGCAGATGATATTTTGCTAATGAAAGAAGGGCATATTCTCTTCCAAAAGACAGTAACAGATACATTGCAAGAATTAAAAGGACACGTTTATGAATTATTAACAGCAGAAAATGAGCGAGAAATTATTGAAAAAAATTACACAGTAGTGAATTGTAAAAGAGTAAGTGAAGGTATCCTGTTTCGTTTGTTAAGTGACGATATGAAAGATAAGCGCTCAATTGTTGTAGAACCAACATTAGATGATGTATATTTATCTTATTTTCATGAGGAGGCTGAATATGTGGAAACTAATTTGTTATGAATGGAAAAAGTTAGCGAAAAGCCGTTCCAATTTATTGCTGTTCGTGGTGTTGTTAGCGGCCTGTGCTTACCAGATTAAAACGAATGTAACAACGGATATAAAAGACTATTATTTCGTATCCGATGAACATCTCGATGTGGTGAAAGAACAACAAAACTTTGCGAACAAAAGCTTTGAAGAGTTACAGAAACAGATGGGCGCCATCCATTACAATGAGATTGATCAAGAGCATTATAATTCTAGTCGTTCTTTGGATGAAAATTATATGAAGGTAACGTATGGTACACACTGGAAAGAACTTGTAAAGGCATATGAAGAGCACACTTTGACGCAAGAAATGTTGAATGATTGGAACGTTATGAGTCAAGATGATACCCAGCAACAGTCGATTGTAAGACTGGAAGATTTTACGATACATTATCTTTATACTGATGAAAGAGAGGTATCCGATCTTAAGGCAATGTTTCCAGATACGGTGATATTAACGAACCGTCAAGATTATCTTTATACCAAAGAAAAAGCTGAGCAAGGTTCCACACAGTGTTTTTTGAAAGAGTGTAATGGTTTTAATGCGATGTACTACGATACGTTAAATACCCGCTTTCTGAATGCGTCAAAGACCTATCATCCCACCATCCTAGCTAATAAATATTTTGATGAAATCATGCGAGTGAATTTTCTTGTTCTATTGCTCATCAGTATTTTGTTAGGCAATATTTACAGCAAAGAATCAAGTGAACAAACAATGATATATCTTTGTACAAGCAAGGCTGGATGGAAAAAAGTATCTATCGCTAAACTCATTGTCGCTTTGACTATTGGCGTATTGATTCCTATGCTGATACCAATTATCTCCAGTTTGGTTAATTATCTACGGTATGGTGGTTTTGACTTACAGATGTTTTATTATGGCATCGGTGATGTATCTGCCAATAGCATCGTACCTTATATTTTTACGAATGGGGAACTTTTAATAATCGTGTGTTTTGCATTGTTGGTTGGCTATACAGCATTGACATTAACATGTTTAACAATATCACGTTATGTAAAAAATACGTATATTGCAGGGGTCAGTGTTTTAATGCTGACGATATTACCCATCTATAATATCTTTACGTTGCAAAGTACCAATCTCAATGTCTGGTTTCCATCCTATCTGTTAATGCGGATATTTGATAATTTGGGGTATACATCACAATTGTTTTTCCAATTTGGCAGTATAACGATTTTACGATTATGGCTATATGTATTGGTTTGGTTTCTTGGCTGTGGTATATGTTTATTACTTATTCATCAGAAAAATAAGAAACATCTTATATAATTTCTCATTGATTGGTAATCTAATAACCTTATGATGTTAATGTCATGAGGTTTTTTTACAAGATAACCTACAGAGATATGAAACAATAGTTATGAAATTAAGATAATCTTTGGGAATTGCGACGCTATATAAAAAGGAGAAACAATTCATACGTTATCCATAACGTTAGTGATCTTTATTTTCCATAACACATATCAAGTGAAATAATGGTTGACACAACTGGCAGATCAATGTATTATTGTATTAGATGATTAATACAATAATACATCTAGTAAGAAACAAGGAGGGAATAAAAGTGTTTTGGAAATTATGTAAACATGAATTGAAATGTTCATATCGAGGTTTTCTTATTTTATATGCAATCACATTATTATTGGCGGTGATGATCAATCCAAGTATAGATTCAATGTTTGTGGTAACATTAACATTGATTTATGGATTGCTGCTATGTGTTATCCTAATCATGTCGATGTATGTCATCATTAAAAATTATCATACATCCATGTTTGCCAAACCGGCATATTTAACCCATACACTACCGGTATCTACGACAAAGCTGTTAATTGTAAAAATTTTGGTAGGGCTTATTTGGTTTGCACTATCCTATGGTGTTATCCTTGCCTCCATTATTGTCATTGGTTTATCTGTCGACAATTTCGATCTACAGCTCCTTTTTAAGGCATTTTCGCATATCCATATTTCATGGGGAGCAATCTTATATGCGGTATACACTGTGCTAGGTGTTGTGGAAAGTATTACCTTATTATATCTTGTAATTGATATTACTCATACGACACATATCCAACGTTTCCGTGTCCCTATTGCTATTGTGCTGTTTTTAATTATTTCTTGGGTATCATCGGAGATTATGAACATGTTCATCAATCCCGGACAAGGTTCTTTATTACAAATGGTCACAAGCAATGCAATGATAGGACAAAATATAAATACGACATTGTTAACAGATATGACGAAATTACTCATTTTATGTGGCTGGGAATTATTGTTAGTTTGTTTGTATTTCTTCTCAGGTAAGTATTTGATAGATCATAAAATAGAGGTAGAATGATGAAGGATCTTAAGGAAAAAGTACTTATTATTGCGTTGATTCTGCTATTTTCCTTTTGGTATTTGTATACCGGATATCTGGTCTTTGATTATTTTACGATCGGATGGCCATTTTATCTGATTGGTATCCTCATTTTGCTGATTATTATAGCAGCATGTCTGCATACAGTAAAACGTATGAAAAATGGTGAGTACTAAAAAGGAGTGATCTTGATGGACTTTGATACAAATCTACCAATTTATTTACAAATTATGACCGAAATAAAACGATTGATCATAACAGGAACTTATAAACCATCACAAAAAATTCCTTCTGTACGTGAATTGGCAATTGATTATGGTGTAAATCCAAATACGGTACAAAGAGCGTTAAGTGAACTTGAACGCGAAGGACTCGTGGCAAGCGAACGAACGAGTGGGCGTTTTATATGTGATGATATTGAACGTATACAAAAATTAAGAGTAACAATGATGAAAGAGAAAACAGATCAATTTCTAAGAGAAATACATGAATATGGATTTGATGAAGAGGAATTGATGGAAACGATAAGGGAGCGATTACAAAATGGAAAATCTTGTTGAGATTTGCGGATTAAATAAAGCATATGGTAATAAGCCGACATTACATGATATAGATATATTTTTACAGCCCGGACAGATTGTTGGTTTGTTAGGACCAAATGGCAGTGGTAAAACAACTCTGATCAAAATATTGACGGGATTGTTAAAGGATTATAGCGGTGTTGTAAAAATCAATGGAAAAGCGATTGGCACGGAAACGAAAGCAATCGTATCTTATTTACCTGATGAACCTTATTTCTCAGATTGGATGAAGGTTAAGGATGCATTATCAATTTTTATGGATATGTATGCTGATTTTGATTATGCGAAATGTCTGGAAATTATGAAAAAGTTCCAGATTGAGGAAAATGTGCGGATTAAAACGATGTCGAAAGGAACAAAAGAGAAGTTTCAACTGGCTTTGGTCATGAGCCGCAAAGCTAAGCTGATTATCTTAGATGAACCAATTGGTGGTGTTGATCCTGCGGCACGTGAAGTGATCTTAGATACGATATTGGAAAATTATTCACCTGAGCAGACCATTTTAATTGCCACACATTTGATTGCTGATATTGAACGAATTTTCAGTAATGTTATTTTCATTAAGAAAGGTAAAATTGTTTTGAATAAAGAAGTAGAAGAAATTCGTCAGGAAAGCAACAAGTCGATAGATGAATTATTCCGTGAGGAATTTCGTTATGAATAAGGCGAAAAAATAACTGTTTTAGCATAATAATGACGTATAGAATCATTCATTAGGAATGAGGATATACGTTTTTTTGTTATGTGATGGATGTAGTGGACTAGACGAAAATAGCTTAGGCTATTTAGATGGTACATTTTCATGTAGTAAATACGACAGGAACAGACTCATGCCAATCGTAAAAGATATTTCTAATAAAGTAGAAACGCCTCCATTTAATAAAAAAAGCAAACTGTCAAATACAACAAGGGTAAAATATTTAGGAAAAGCTTTCCTAAAGAAGCGATAATCTTTTTTAAATGTATCGAAAAGAAAATGAAAGAATAACAGGACATAGCCAATGGTTGACCACATAGCAAGCCGTGTATGCCATTTGGATAATTGAGGATATTGCATAGGATCATAGGGAAGACAGACAGATATGATCATGATGATACAGACAACACCTAAGCAAAACTTACCCAAAGATGATGTATAGCGTAACGCTTGCATGAGTTTCATTGTATACCAGAAAAAATAGGCGGCAGCGCTGCTTGCCCATATTATTAAATATACAGGATGATGTAATGTATTTCCAAGGTAAGATAAGTTTTCTGTTAGGGGAGCACAGTACCATAAGGTTCCCAGATTTATTATACAAATCAAAACAATGGCAATGTACTGTATGAATTGATTCCTATCCTTCATGGCAACTCTCCTTTTCTAATGTCATTATTATACACAAAAAACAAGTAGATAAAAAGAGATCATTCATTATGACATGGATGATGATTTGACCGTATTTGTTATCAGTTTTTATGAACCTAAAATAAAAAAATGAAATAAATCATTAAAAATTACGTTTTTTTGATTTTAAAACGTATATACAAGGTGAAGGGGGATAGAGCAATGAATGATAAGCTGAAAAAGATGGAAAAACGTGAAGATGGTTTTTTAGAAGTTCAGTTGAAACGTCTGGCTGATTTTGATGACTATCTGTTTCAGAAAATGCATGAGGATGCAAGCTGTTTACTTTGTATACGTGATTACCGAAGTAAAAGCCGTTTGTATTATGATCTAAAGGGACATCTCACATTACGTTCTTATTTACAGCAACATGCTTTTGAAAAGGGAGAATTTCTTGCTTTTTTGCTTTTCATTTTAGAAGATATGGTTCGTGTCAATGCCAGCAAACCCATCTGTTTAGATGTAGAATATATTTTTTTATCAGCTGATGGAAAGCATTTAAAATTTCTTGTTTTGCCATTACAAGAAGATGGTTGGTTATTTCAAAAAGAGGAAGTAAAAGCCTTTGTTAAACAGTTGTTGAGTGCGGTACATACGAATGAAGATTATGAAACAGCTGGATTATTGGTTCAAATATTAAAACAAAAAGAATTCACATTGCCTGTCTTGTTACAACAATTGCATGCATTACAGGAACAAACGATGGCAAAGTTAACTTGGTGGCAGCGCATATGGCATAAAGAGAAGGAGGCTTATTATGTAAGAGATCTACCTAATGTACAAGTTTATCCCAGTATTCTGCCGGAAATTTCCATTCAGGAAGAAAGGCTGTACTGTGGGACACAACAAAAGATGAAAGAAGAAGATACATCTGACAAAGCTTCGAATAAGGTTAAAATAAAAAAGAGGAAACGCAGACAGGGAAAGAAAGATCAAAATTCAAATAGTGATGCTATACGAGCAGCTATGGAGGATAAAGAAAAGGTAATAGAAAAGGCAGAAGATCAAAGTAACAGAAGATTGGATAAAGTGGATATTCCAAGCTTTCCAAATGAGTTTGCGCATAATCATCAAGTGAAAGAAGAAGCATATTCGACAATAGACAAGAGAGAGGACAGCTATGCGCAAACTGTGGTTTTATTTGAAGAAACAATACCTTATTTGGAAAATGTGGATAGTCATGAGCGAATTATCTTAATCAAAGAACCTTTTACGATAGGAAGAAGCCCGGATAATGATCTTTGTTTACAGGCGTTGGAAGTATCAGCGTATCATGCGGCGATGGAAAGTTCGCAAAACCTTTTAAAAGATTTGCATTCCTCTAATGGAACCTTTGTGAATGGGGAAAAGATTCATGAACAAAGGCTACAGGATGGTGATAAAATCGCTTTTGCGAATCAGTGCTTTTATTATCATAGCAAGGTTTCTTCATGAATAGGCAAGCAGCAGAGTTATTGTGTTTACATAGCTCATTTTGTTTATATACCAAAGAAAATGTTACCCAAATTGAATTACTTATAAAAGAGCGTGCCAAGTATTGGCTGTATTTAGAATCAAAAGATGAACGCATACCTGTGATGGAGGTAAGCTGGGATAGTAAGCTAGGCTGGCATTGGTATGGTAATCAACAGTTTTATGATGCGAAGCAGCTTTGTGAAGGCTTTTTGAAAAGAGCACATATTCATCAATTTTATGGACAGCCAAGTTTACGTTTATTATTACAGCAATATGATACTATGCCCCAATTTCGTTATTACGCTTTATCATATAAGCAAATTCTCATTGGTCGTGGAAAAGATTGTGAAATTCAGTATGAACAACCTTATGTATCATTTCATCATGCTTTATTGCGTTGTGAGCAAACACAATGGGTGCTTAGTGATCTGCAAAGTCGTAATGGTGTGTATGTGAATCAGCAACGTGTGAAAGAAATAAAGCTACAATGTGGCGATGTTATTCATATCATGGGGTTGCAGCTGGTATTTGGTCATGATTTTTTTATGGTGCAGATGTTAGAAGGTGTCCGCGTGCGAAATCTCTCATATTATCAATTGCCTACTGAACAAGCGTTATCTCCACAGCAATTCTGTTTAAAGGAAAGTAGTGTCCATTTTCCAAAATTTTCGATAGAGCCAATTACCATAGAACCACCGAATGACAAAGTGCCACAAAATCAGCTTCCCTTATGGCTTTCCCTAGGGCCTTCCTTAACGATGGGCATTTCATCAATTGTGATGGGGATATCAGCATGGATGCAAGCAATCATACTGAAACAATCTATATGGCAAAGTATGCCTTCTTTGGTCATGGCTGCCAGTATGGCGCTTTCAACCATATTGTGGCCAATCATAAGTCGTTCCTTTGAAAAACGACAACAACTTCAAAAACAACGACAATATGAAACCGTGTATTTGTCCTATTTAGAAAAAAAACAAAAGAGTATAGAGGATCAGGTCAGTGCTAAAATTGCTTATATGATAAAGCAAAAACAGCTTTGGTTATTAGGAAATGAAAAGCTGCAAGAGCAGGCGCATCCAATATGGTTTCTAACAAAGCAAGCGAACGGCTTTTTAGATGTCTTGTTAGGGGAAACTAGGATGAGCTTGCAAGTGCCTTTGAACTATCAACAACAAGAGTTGTCGCTGTATGAGACATCTATAACAAAAGCGTTTTCCCGTTTTATTGAGCAAGCTACGTTACAGCTTCAACAGACGATTACGCATTCTTTTGGTGAGCACCGTAGTCTAGCCATTTGGGGTGAAGAGAGTTTATGGATGAGCTTGCAATTGGTATTGCAACTATGTCTGACGCACTCACCAAAACAATTAAAACTTTTTTTAATTGGCGATGAATATCTGACACGAGCGTGGCATTTACGTTTTTTACCTCATGTTTTCTTAGATCAACAACGTTTACTTATAACTGATCGCCAGTCGGTATCCTATTTATTAAATAGCCTGCAAAAGTTACAACAACAGAATATTACATGCCTTTTGGTTTATTTTACATCTTCTAAGATGTCCTATCTTCCCATTGATGAATACATAAAGCAATATGCATTTCTACATGTTTTACAACAAGCAAAGGAAAAAACTTTTTTAGCATCGGCAATGGAAACACTTTGTTATGTGCCTCGGCGTGATTTGGCATATCTTCAGCAAGCTGGTGAAAGCATATCATTTCAGCCTTTTCCATGTGCAGATGATGTCATAAAAAATAATTTTCAAGTTATCGACAGCTATACCAAAATGTCTTGTGTAACAAGTACGAAACTGTCGTTTCTGTCTATGTATCATTGTGGGAATGTATCGCAACTAGATGTATTACATCGTTGGAAACAAAGAAAGCAAAAACGTTCTTTAGCTGTCATTGTGGGAAAAGATCAACATGGTGAAATGGTGTATTTAGACGCCCATGAAAGCCGCCATGGACCACATGGTTTGATTGCCGGCATGACGGGATCAGGAAAAAGTGAATTTTTAATGACATATATATTGTCATTATGTGTTTGTTATAGCTGCGAAGAAGTGAGTTTTGTATTGATAGATTACAAAGGTGGCATGATGGCAAACGCATTTGCCAATGTCCCACATATCGCATATTGTATGACGAATCTAGAAGAAGGGAATATGTATCGCTTTATGCAGGCGCTAGATGCGGAATTGAAATATCGTCAGCAGTTGTTTCAAGATACTAAAAGACAGCTTGATGTGGCTACGGTAGATATGGATGCTTATCAACACTATTATCGTGAAGCTCTTGTAAAAAAACCTTTGGCACATCTGTTTCTGATTGCTGATGAATTTGCTGAATTGAAAACTCAACAGCCACAATTCATGGAACAATTAAAACAAGCAGCGCGCATTGGTCGAAGTTTAGGCATTCATTTGGTATTGGCTACACAGAAGCCATATGGCATCATCGATGATCAAATATGGAGCAATGCGCGTTTTCATATATGTTTAAAGGTGCAGGATAAAAGCGATAGTATGGATATGTTAAAAAAAGAGGATGCATGTAATCTTCAACAGGCTGGTGAATTTTATATGCAGGTGGGAAATGATGAGCTATATTTGCAAGGAATAAGCAGTTGGACGCAAGCCCCGTATCATCCGGAAACAACATATCAAAAACCTTTAGCACAGGATATTTGCTTATATAACGATCAATTTGAAATCATCCATAAGCAACAGTTAAAAAAGCAGGAAGCTTCCTTGCATACCCAGCTGGATGTTATTTGTCATTATCTACAACAACAAAGTGAAGTAGCAGATGATCAGCGCCCGTTCTTTTTGCATGCTCCATTACCGTTTAAGGTACAAGAATGTTTATGTACAGAAAGTGAGCCTTGTTTGGGAATGGCGGATGATATCAGCAAGCGTCAGCAATTTCCATTTCTATTTCCTATTGTGAACATGACACATGCATTGGTTGTGGGAAAGCAAGGGAGTGGGAAAACGATATTTATTGAGAAATTCTTATGGGAATGCGCGAGAATTGCGTACAGGGAGCTATCGGCAATTTATGTTTTGGATGGTTTTGCCACCAAGTTAAAGGTTTTGCAACAATTAGATATAGTTGCGAATGTGATGTGTATGAAAGATAACGAATATGTGGAAAGTTTATTTTATCAGCTGCAACATGAAACCTTATGGCAGGATGATACAAAGCATATATTGCTTATCATTCATGGCTATGAGCAATGGAAGGAAAGCTATCCGCAACTGGATGATGTATTAACTTCCGTATTTTTAAAAACGCCTTTTGTGCATATTTTCATGAGTGTTACTGCAATCGCTTTATTACCTTATCGTCTTCTTACTTATTTCGCGCAACGTTATGTTTTGCAACTGCCGGATTCAAGTGAGTATGCCTGTTTATTAGAAGATACTTCGTTGCGGCCTATGGCACAAAAAGGCAGTGGTCTTTTTATCAGGCAACAGCGCGTGATGCTATTTCAAATTTATCCATATGCAAACAGTATACAAGAACAATTGCTGCTTGCCCAAACACAGGGACAAAGTGTATATGCTGTTCCTATCCTTCCCAAACATATATCAACGCAATACCGTAGTGATGCTTTGTTTTTAGGAAAAGATATAGAAAGTAAAGAAGATTGTTGGTTAATGCTCGATTCATGTTCCTATCTTTTCATATGTCAGGCTTTTCAATATGCAAATGCGTTTATCGCTTATCTTAATGAATGGAAACAACGTTTCCCAAGTTATGCCCAACACTTATCGCTGTATCAAGGTACATCTTCCTTACCGCAACAAGAAAACCAGCGCATACCAGTATTACTACAAAATCTTACAACACTTAGCGAGCTGCAATTGTTGCCATGGTATGTGCAGGCTTTGTATGAAGGGGATATTTTGTGGATTGGAAAAGGATTGCAGGAAGCAGCATCAATATTGAAACTGCCTATGGCATGTATGGATAAAGAATTACAGGAGCACGAAGCTTTATGGTATCGAAAGGGGGAAATACGATGGATACGTGTATGGGAGGACGATCAACATGGATGAAAGAATTTTGGTGGAGACGTGCCTACCAGTCGTGCAAATGCGTTTTGATGCAGGTCTGGCATCTTCTTTGACGATTCAACAGGCGATGCAGCTTTTATATGAAGCAGCGATGCAACAGGTAGAGAAAGGAGTATGGATACCAAAGCCAATCTTGTTGTATAACGCTAGCAATAACTGTGTGCTTAGAAAGGATAGCACAATAAAAGAGGCAAGGGTCCAAAGCGGTGATTGTATATATTTATTTTAGGAGGTAGTTTATCATGAGTGTAAAAATCAATGTAGATCCAGCACGACTAGAGGCAAGCGCTTCTCACATAGAACAGATGTATATGAATTATGAACGTGAATATCGTCGTTTGTTTCAAGATGTTCAAACGATGGGAAATAATTGGCAAGGAAAGGATAATCAGGCATTTGTTCAGCAAATTAATGGCTTTGTGAAAGACTTTGCCTCAATGCGAAATTTGATGAAGGAGTATGCAGAATTTTTAAAAGCATCGGCTAGGGCATATCGCAATACACAGAATGAACGTGCACAACAAGCACGGCATCTAATAAATTAGGAGGGCGTATACATGGATACTTTAACGATCACGCTGGCACAAGTTCAAGGCTGTGCCGCTGCCATCCGTACTCAAAATCAGAAATTGAATCATTGTTTGCAAGATATTAGTATGACAATGAATCAGTTGGCTGCTTATTGGCAGAGTCCGGCGTCAGAAACTTTGCGAACAAGATTTCACAGTTTACTCCCCGTTTTTGATAACTATCGAAGTGTTGTAGAATCTTATGCCCGTTTTCTCGATCAGACGGTAGATACCTATCATACACTGGAACAGCAGCTACAGGCCGGAGCAGATCAATTTCGTTAAATGAATGCATACAGCTATGCTTATGAATTACATTTGACGCAATGTGAACAACTGCTGAATCAGGTGACTGTCATTTTGCAGACAGTTGAAGATAATAATGAAAATTCGCTTTTATTGCAAGTGATTCGTTCTATGTTAAAAGAACTGCAACAGCAAAGAAGGTGGCTGCAGATATAAAAAATAGTAAAATATTTGCCATTTAACATGCATTGACATGTATTAATACTGGAAGGCTGAAAGATGCTGAGCTATTGCTGCAGACACTTCCTTTGTCACAACTGTATCAGGATTTACAAAAACTGCAAAAGGTAACTAGTGATGTTATTCAACCTCATGTGTTGTCACAGTTATCACGATCACTTTCACTTTTACAAACAAAACAGCAACAACTTTGTACACACTTAAAAACGAGTGCAACAGCTTATGAAAATATGGAATCGTCATTGAGCAGCAAAGCAAAGGCGATAAGTGATCATTTGCAATATCAAACATACACGATGGATCATTCTATGCGCTGGCATACGTCTTTTCGCAAAGATAAATCCTTGTTTAGTTATTTGCAAAATGGTGTCTGTGCAGGGATTTATGCTGGACTGGATGTTGTGAAATTTTCTGTGGGATTTCATGAAACGTATGCGCAAGGAAATTTATCAACGAGTGTTGGAAGTGCCAGTGTCAGTGGGGATGCTAAGTTTTCGTTGTATGATAATCAAGGTTTCTCTCCTTCACTAACCGTCAGCTTGGTGGCAAAAGCAGCCTTGGCACAGGCAGTTGCCGATATTCATTTAGGTAATTCTTATGTGTACGCGGATGGTGAAGCAAGTGTGGGAGTTGGTGTTGTTAAGGCGGAAGGGACAGCTGTCTTAAATAAAGAAGAGCTTACTTTAAAGGGTGAAGTTGGTGCAGCAGCAGTACAAGGTGAAGTAAAAGGCAGCATAACGATTTTGGGCGTGAGCATAACAGCAACTGGCACTGGTGAATTAGGTGCTATCGGAGCAGGAGCTGAGTTTTCCAGTAAAAAAGGAGAATTTTCATTTGGAGCAAAAGGCAGTTTGTTAGCTGGTCTGGGTTTCCGTGTAAAAGTAAATTACTGATCGATAAGGCAATAAAGGAGTACATATGAATAAAACGAATCTACAGGAATTACTGCCTTTGGGCAGTATCGTCACTTTAAAAAAGGGGACGAAAAAAATCATGATATGCGGTCGTATCCAAGAGGAAGCCACCACGAAAAAAATTTATGATTATGCGGCATGTTACTATCCGGAAGGTATTTTAAATCCACATGAGCTATTTTTATTTCAACACGAAGATGTAGAATTCGTGTATTTTGTGGGAATGCAGGATAGTGAAGAATTCAGCTTTCGCGATTTCCTGATAGGCAAATTGAAAGAAAAAGGGATGCTGGAAACATAAAAAAAGGGTTCTATATGCCATCATATAGAACCTATTATAGTACACATATCAAAATATTTCACAGCAGTATGCATAAACAGTATTATTTCCATATCTGAGTTGCGAAAGAGCAAATAGTTAAAAAAGAAACAGCTGCTCTAGAATAACGAACTTTGCGGCTACCTTGTAAAATGATTTCAGATAGTGCACAATACTTATCAACAGCTTGCAGAAGCCATCCTTCTTTTGTTTTAGGCATATGAAGGGTCATTGGCCACATATGATGAACAATGGCATCTTCTATCACAGGATTGATTGTGCAGGTTTTCTTAGCATTTTCTAAAGCAATTAAAGGATGAATTGCACAATGTCTGCCTTCCATGGGACGATTGTTCTTAGTTCGCCAGTCATAAAAATATAAATCATGTAGTAAGCCGGCACGTGCGATACTGTAGGTGTCTAAACGAAATTTTCGTGCGAATAAGAAAGAATAATAAGAAACATTCAGAGAATGTTGAAATCGTGAAGTATCCATATGCTGAGAAAAGGCTTTTAATTCCTGTACATCGTCAACCTCAATTAAATCTTGTATACAACTGACAAATTCTTTTGCCAGTAAGTCGTTATCGCTTGTTAGATCTACTCTGGAAAATATTGCTTTCTGCATGCCATTACCACCTTTTTTCTGATATATAATCAATGTATCATATTCTGTGTAAAAAATCATGTGAGAAATTTGTGAATTCATCCTATAGGCAAAATAATGAAAATAAGGTATGATGAATAGCAGAGAAAATGGAAAAGAGGAAGCATGATGTTAGAATTTGAAAAGAAAATTGTCCATGTTTTGGATTGTGAACACAATACGTGTATCCTATCAGAAGGATGTATGAAAAAAGAAGACGATGTGATAGCAAAGATGTTGAGTAGCAAGGCAGAAAAAGTATTCCATAGTGCCTCTCGTAAAAGGGGCGTTTTTCGCGAAACGAGTTATGTGAAAGAGCTGCTTGTGAAATTAAAAGATCATAGTATCACATTTGAAACCTTTTCGCAGAAATTGGCACAGTATGTATTTGATAAAAAGATGGAGCATGCCCAATACTATGTTAGCGATTTTATTGTGGCTTTATTATTAAAGGATGAACGTCGTTATGTATTGGTGCTCGATAATGCCTGTACGCAAGGTATTACTCATACGGTTCAAAATGAGGAAGATTCCATAATTACAGAAATAATACCTTACAAAGCATTGATCAGTTCTACGTTAACAGCAAAAGATCGCGCATTTCTTATAGAACTATCCGATGAAAGTCTGTGTTGTGTGGAAAATAAGGTAGAGATTGAAGGTGAAAAGGTAAATTTTTATGCGGAGGTCATTTTACAAAGTACGACAATGCCTTCGTATAAAGAAAGTGTGAAAAGCATCACCAAGTTAACAGAAGAAATGAGTGATAAGTATGAAATGGATGAAGTTGATATTGTTCCGAAAATGAAGAGCATGTTGGTAGATAACATCGAAAATAGTAAGCCGATTCAAATTGATGAAATAGCAGAAGAATTATTTGCAGAAAAACCACTTGCTAAAGCAGAGTTTAAAGAAGCGTTGAAGAAACAGGGGGTGCCGACTGCCATTGAGGTGGAATATGTAAAGCCGACTCGCTCAGATAAAGTACAGAAGATTAAAACAGATAAAGGAATTGAAATTATCATACCTGTGGACTATATGAATACGAAGGAATTTGTCGAATTCAAAAATCAGCCCGATGGAACCATATCCATCCAGTTAAAGAATATCACTCATATAACCAGCAAGTGATTTCTTATATTTCCAATAATTTACATTGATTTTCAGAAACTGATGGTAAATCAGTTTCTTTTTTTGGTGAAATGTGTCATAATAAAAAAACAAAGAGCGTCAAAACTGACTTTCTTTGTATGAATGCATATACTATTGTAGAGAAGGAGGTACTTGTATGTTTCATCAGCTTATAGAATATAGTATGGAAAGGGTTGGATTGCGATGTACAGATGACCTGCTTCAGAAACGATGTTGTTGCGAAAGAGATGCATAAGAAAAACATATCGTAAAACAATAGGAGGAAAATAACGTTTATGAAAGAAACGCTGAAATTAATTGGCAATACGCCATTATATCGTATAGAAAATACCAATATTTATGTAAAATTAGAGAAGTTTAACGCTGCTGGAAGTATTAAAGATCGTGCTGTCTTAGGAATGTTGAAAAAGGCTATGGAAAAAGGCACGATAAAAAAAGACAGTGTTTTGATTGAAGCTACCAGTGGCAATACCGGGATTGCTTTAGCCATGTTAGGAGCAATTTATCATTTGCCAGTCATTATCATTATGCCAGAAACTATGAGTATGGAACGACGTAAACTCATTCAGGCATATGGAGCGGAATTGATTTTAACCGAAGGTGCAAAAGGAATGCAGGGATCATTAGATGCATTGGCAAGCTTACAGAAAGAACATCCTAACTACATCACTTTATCACAGTTTGATAATCCGGATAATCCCCAGTTTCATTATGAAACTACGGGCAAGGAAATCCTGGAGCAATTACCGGATGTGGATATTTTTGTGGCCGGCATTGGAACCGGCGGCACGTTTACAGGAGTTGCTCGTCGTTTAAAGGAAGCTAATCCAAATATTCGCTGTGTAGCCGGAGAACCCAAAGACAGTGCTATCATCAGTGGGCATCAGCCAGGACCTCATAAAATTCAAGGAATTGGCGCAAATTTTATCCCTGCTAATTTCGATAAAGAATTAGCAGATGATGTGATGTTGATCAGCAATGAAGAAGCAATTGAAGAAACCAAAAACTTTGCGCGTACCACTGGTATACTCGTTGGTATCAGCAGTGGTGGCAATATTGCTTTAGCAAAACGATTAGCTGCCTATTATCCAAATAAAAAGATTGTTACGATCGCACCGGATGGCGGAGAGAAATATCTTTCCGTATTGGATTTTGACTAATGTTTCGCGTATTAAAGGATATCAATCATAACTTAAATCGCTCATTGGAGAATGATCCGGCTGCTCATTCTAAATTAGAGGTGCTGTTGTTATACCCGCATATCAAAGCCTTGGCATTTCATCGGGTATCGCATTTTCTATATCGGCATCATCTGTTTTTCCTTGCTCGCTTTAATTCCAACATTGCCCGTTTTTGGACCGGTATTGAGATTCATCCGGGGGCAACAATTGGTCGTGGTTTACTGATCGATCATGGAATTGGTGTAGTCATTGGAGAAACTGCCATAATTGGTGATGATTGCCATATTTATCATGGTGTCACCTTAGGTGGTACGGGGAAAGAGCATGCTAAGCGACATCCTACATTGGGGAATCATGTTATGATTGGAGCAGGGGCAAAATGTTTAGGAAACATTACGATTGGTGATCATGCGAAAGTCGGTGCAAACGCCGTGGTCATTACGGATGTTCCAGCGGAAACAACTTTTATCGGGTTAGCCGCAAAAGATAAACGACAAAAGCACAGGTGTACGCCGGAAGGCTTTATCGAATAAATATAAGTGTTATCGTAAAAGCATCTTAGAAAAGGAATCCCTCATTTGCCTTAAGCAAATAAAGAGATTTCTTTTTTTATTATGAACTGATAAACCCTTGTTTCTGGTAATTGTATTTTGTTTCTGCATTTTGCTTTAATATTTTGCTTCAGTATCGTGTTTTCATTGCATGATGATTTAAAAGATGGTTTTCTATTGCGGTAAGACTGCTTGACATAGTATCTATGTTCTGTTAAACTATATCTGTAATGGATATATCCATTTGCGATATAATAGGAGTTGATATGTGTGTCAAAACAGGCAACGCAGGAAAATGAACAGCTGACAGATGCAATGTTTTATATATTATTGGCTTTGTTAGAGGAGCGTTATGGTTATGTCATCATGAAATATATTGAAGAATTAAGTGATGGCATGATGCAGATGGGGCCGGGAACATTATATACGCTGTTGAAAAAACTGACGAAATTGCAATGGATCCAGCAGCTTACAAGTGATAGCCGCACCAAGACTTACCTCATTACACAAGAAGGAAAACGTATTTTATGCCAAGAAGTGAAACGGCGTGAGCGTATGGTGGAAGATGCTAATAAGGCTTTAAAGAAGGGGATTGTATGAAGGAAAAAAGAAAAACGAAACAAATATTATGCGGAGGTTTAGCCTTTTGTGGAGAAGAAGAGATGGAAATGCTGCATGCATATGCCCTGGATGGCTGGATTTTTAGAAAGTTCAGTGGTTTATCTTATGTTTTATATAAAGAAGAACCACAAGATCTTATTTTCAGCTATGATCTAAATAAGGTAAAGAAAGAAGACGCGCAAGAATATCTAGATCTTTTTGCGGCAGCAGGATGGGAACAAATTACCTGTAACTCCTCTAGTACATGGTTTTTTATGGCAAAGCAAGGAACGCCTCCCTTACACAGTGATCATGCGACATTGAGTGAAGAATATACCGGTACCGGTAAAACTGCAAAATATCTATTGTTGGTATTAGCGTTTGTTAGCTTGTTTAGCTTTTTCTTGATTAAACAGGCTGCCATATTTATGTATCTATTTGCTTTTGGCTGTGGATGTATAGGAGGTTTATTCATGCTTTTGATCGGTACGCAGTTTTGCAAACATAAGCGAAAGTTATGCATTACGATGTGGAGCTTTCAACGCAGTATGTGTTATTGTTTAGGCAGTCTGTTCATTATGCTTAGTATGCCGTTCCTATCAGATATCGTTCCCTCTTTGCATATCCTATGGCGCTTTCTTCGCCTTGGAGCATGGATGCTTTTCATCGCCACCTTGTTTTCTATGTATTGGCGATATCCGTTGTATCGCGATCACAAGGAACAATATTTGTTTAAGAAATAAGAAAAAGGAAAATGAAAAAAGGAGAAAATTATGATCGAAGTAAAACATTTAACAAAAACGTATGGGAAGTTTAAGGCTGTCGATGATATTAGTTTATTGGCAAAAGATGGTGAGATAACGGTACTGTTAGGTCCTAATGGAGCTGGGAAATCTACCACGATCAAAAGTATTGCAAATTTATTACGTTATCAAGGTGAAATTAAGATTGGCGGATATGCCAATGATATGCTAGAGGCAAAACGCATTTTCGGTTATATTCCGGAAACGCCGGTACTTTATGATCTATTAACGATAGATGAACATGTAGAGTTTATTGGAAAGGCTTATCGTTGTGAGCATTATCAAGAAAGAGCAGAACACTACATCACGATGTTTGATTTATCATCAAAACGTAAAAAGTTGGTAAAGGAACTAAGTAAGGGCATGCGTCAAAAGGTAAGTATGCTGCTGGCTTTATTGATTGCGCCCAAGGCGTTATTAGTGGATGAGCCAATGGTTGGTTTAGATCCTGCCAGTATAGAGGAAACTTTGCAGTTATTCCAACAACTTAAAGAAGAAGGGGTTGCTATCTTAATATCTACGCATATCATAGATGTCATCGATGCCATATGGGATGAAGCCTATATCATGAATAAGGGGCATATTGTCGCCCATGTACGTAAGGAAGGGTTACAGGAGCAAACCTTAAAAGAATTGTTTTTTACTTCTACGCAGCATGAAGTGGGGGAGGCGTCATGAAAGTATTAGGAAAGTTGTATTTATTAAAATTAAAAGGTACGATACGAAATATTTTTTCAAAACCTTCCAGCGCAATCTTTACGATTATAATGATTTTGCTTTATGGTGCCTTGATTGTAATGGCATTATCACATCCGGAAATTGCGATGTCTGTGGGAAATCTCCAGGATGTTTCTATGGTAATTTTGGTAAATATCGGATTTAGTGCCTTGATGGTAACAACGATGATGATGCAGAAAAAAATGGCTCTATTCACGGAAGATGATGCTTTTTACTTATTTACTGCACCATTTAAACGCAGTGCCGTCATGCAGTATTTGATGGTTAGTGTAGTAGTTTCAGCATTATTATTTGGCGCGATTAATCTTTTTATGATCGTGATGTTGGGAAGTCACATTGCATTTGATGGCGGCTTTCTGCTTTTGGTCTTTTTGACGCAATCACTTTTATATTTCTTTTTTCTGACCACCCAATATTACTTGTATTTAAGAGGATTAGAAAATGCAAAAATGAAAAAGCTGATACGTATCATTCCGCTAGCATGTCTATTCTTAGTTGCCATAATATTCCTTGTTGTTTTAGTAGCAAATGATTTTGATGTTACAAAAAGTGGTATGGAATTTGTCGCGGGTACACCATTTCATTTGGTACCTGTATTTGGCTGGGTAAAACTGATTTTAGTTTCCTATGTTGCCCATGATTTTTACAAGATGCTGATTGGCAGCGTATTGTTGATAGGTGCATGTATCGTGATTTTCTTATGCATGTCTTGTTATCGCAAGGATTTTGTCGAAGATGTTATGGCGGATGCTCAGGCTTTCAGCAAGCGTTATAAAGCCATAAAAGAAGGCAAGACGGATTCTTTTGCGGATCGTAAGGTTAAAGACGTCCAATTTGCTTTTCAAGAAGGGGCGAAAGCTATTTTTTCAAAAAATATGTTGTTAATGCGGAAAACGAATGATTTTATTCGTATGCAGGATGTCATGTTTGTGGGTATTTATTTAGTTATAACGCTCATCATGGGCCTAGGCTTTAGCTTTTATTGCTATATGTTGATCTTTTGGATGTTTTCCATGATTCAAAATAGTGATTTTATGCGGGATATGAAAAATTATCAGATATATCTGATTCCGGATGCCCCATTAAAGAAACTATGGTATGTCATGCTTCCTACTATCATTAAGACCTTCCTTGTCTTGTTAATCGCTATCGTAAGTGCTTATATCCTTTTGCAGCCGGATTTCAAAGAGGCATTGCAATATTTTGTTATGTTGAGTGGTTATGCTTTCTTATTTCTTGCCACGACCGTTTTATCTTTACGTATTTTAAAAAGTCGTAACAATGTAATGATGGAAAATATGTTGCGCATGCTTTTAATGATCTTAGCAGCGATTCCATCTACCGGGGTACTGATTTATATGATATCACAAAATACATTGACAATAGCAATGATGAATAGCATAACGATCTACAATTTGCTCATTAATTTTGTGCTTTCCGGTATTATCCTATATGGTTGTCGTAATATGATGAATGGAAATGAACTCAGTAGTGATTAAGCATACATGTATTGATTCCAGATGTAGATGAAGATGTAAAAAGATTGAAAAATTCCGCTGGTCCAGGGAGTTTTTCTTTTGCTTTTGGCGGTTTTATGATATAGTATGGTACAGTGAAGTAAAAGAGGTAGGCTATTATGTGGAAATATGAATGTAAACGACATTTACTGTATATGACAACAGGCGTTATCATCGGCGCGCTCGTATTTGGGGCATTAGGTTGGCAAAGAGAAGGTTTACTTGCCACTTTAGAAATGGTGACAAGCGATAAAGCAATCTTACAGGATCCAATGACTCCTTACCTTATGGGAGCATTGGCAATTGGTGGATTGGTGAATGGTTTAATGTTAATGTTTCAGCTGATGCAGCGCTTTAATATTAATTATTTTATCTTTATGATGATTTTCTTTTTGGCAAGTGAGCTAATTATTTTAGCAGGCATGGTATTACTGTTACCGGCATTTGTCGTATGTATCTATGGCTGGCTGACTGTGCCGAATCGTGGTAAAAAGCGCATGCTAGATAAAAATACCGTAACCAGTGTACAAGAGGTAGAGCGTGTATATCGCCTGCATCATCATTATGATGAAACCTGCGAGATTTATGGTAAAAATGCATGGAATATTATGCTTCGTGTGAATATCTTATATTTCAGTGGAATCTTAGCTTTATTTCTTGTATTGATGTATGTAGAAGATTTATTTATTGTTATGGCGGCTGGTCTGTTGTACATGATGCTGTTTTTTCAGCTTACGAAGTATAAAAATAAGGCTTTACAGCCGATTATCGCACTATTGTATGATAAATGTGATCCTCAGGCATGTGCCAGTGCCATCTTTGCGTTAGCGAAAAAAGCACATAAGAAAAAGAATTTCCCATTGACACAGCAATTGGCACAGTGCATGATCTATCTTAATGACCCTCATCTGGCCATTGATGTTTTGGTTACCAGCAATCCATCTCGTAATGGGTTTGTATATCCTTATCATACGTTGATGGCATATGCTTATTATCAACTTGGTGATGAAAGTATGGTAAAACATCACTTGCAGGAATGTGAGAAAAGTAAAAAAGGCAATATGGCAGGTCCTATGAACATGTTTGCCCAGCAGGCATTGGCAAGCATTCAAAATAAATTGGATCTGATGAAACAGGATTTCCGTAAGGCGAGAACTTATTATATGCAAGGATTGCAAGCGCAAGCGATGCCATTTCAATTGGTAGATTCTCACTATTATTTAGGCTTGATCTCTTTTGTTGAACAGGATATGCGGGAAGCCCAAATTCATTTCCAATATGTGCAGCAACATGGCAACCGCATGTATTTTAAGGAAAAAGCGGATTCTTTTATGGAAACGATTCTCGCTTTAGAAAAAGCGAATGAAGAAGCTTATAGTGAACAGGAAACTTTGTAAAAAGTTCCTGTTTTTTTCATCTACATACGATCTTATCTTTACATAGTTTACGAGAAAACGAAAAAATGTTTCGATGATGTAAGCATTCGTTTTCTAATAATGATGTGAAAACTATGTGAAGTCATGCAAAATGGTTGACTGTCTGAAAGATATCACTATAATAGTTAAGGTAGTTAACTATTAAGCTACTTAACTATTTTAGGAGGGATACGATGGATGAAATGGATATTGTCCGGAAAATAACACATCTTGTGTATACACATCGCCGTGATGCTGCCTTTACGGGGCAAAAACAGCCAAATGTGAAACATCGAGATATCATGATGCTGGATGCCATTATTAAAATGGGCGATTTGGTTAAAATGAGTGATATCAGTGCATATTTTCAGATAACTCCGGCGGCTGTTTCACAATGCATCAAAAACTTTGAAAAGAAGGGCTGGGTGGAACGTACCGTTCTTGAATCAGATCGTCGAAGTGTGTATGTTCGTGTCAGTGATGAAGCAAAGCAGATGGTGCAGGAAATGGAAGAGCATATGAAACAGCAACTCATTGCATTCATCGCTGAACTTGGTGAAGATGATGCAGAAGCATTTGTACGTATTTTGGAAAAAGGTTTTACGTTTTTCAAATGTGAACGCAAGAAAGAAGAAGGAAAGGAGACAGGGAAATGCTGAAATTAAGACGCTATACGAAACCGTTTCTGATGTCGATCCTCATAATCGTCGCATTGTTATTTGGACAGGCGATGTGTGAACTGGCAATGCCGGATTATATGTCTGATATTGTAAATATCGGAATTAATGCCGGTGGTATAGAAGACGGTGTTCCAGAAGCGATACGCGAAAGTGAATATCAAAAGTTAAAGGTGTTTATGGAAGAAAAAGAGCAAAAGCTCTTTGAAAAACACTATACCCTCATGACACCGGCATCCGCAAAGCAGGAAGCAAAGGATGATTACCCTGCATTAAAAAAGGAAAACGTTTATCTGTTGCAAGACATTGATGCTGATACCAGAACAGCAATCAAGCATGCATTATCTGGCTCAGAAACAATCGTGATGGGCATTGAACAAGCGGTAGATAAGATAAAAGATAAAGATGCAATGGATAGCAAAGAAGTTAGTAAAGAACAAAAGGAAATGATGGAGATGATCCAGAAACTTCCAAAAGGTGTGGATGTCTTCATGGCCATGCAGATGATGCCGCATGAAAAACTGCAGGAAATGAAGAAAGATATGAATAAAGTAATGAAGGCAATGGGGGAAAGCACAGCAGATACTGCTAATGCGCAATATGTTCGAAATGAATATAAAGCCATGGGTATGGATGTGGATGCGATACAATATCAATATTTGTTTGTGAAAGGCGGATTGATGTTGTTTGTAGCATTAGGCTCTGCGGTAGCAGCGGTTGCGGTTGGCTTTTTAGCAGCGCGTGTGGCAGCAGGCTTCTCCCGTGATTTGCGTAAGGATGTTTTCCATAAGGTAGAGCATTTCTCCAGTGCAGAATTTAATAAATTTTCAACCAATACCTTAATTACGCGTACGACAAATGATATCCAGCAAATTCAGATGGTACTGGTTATGATCTTGCGTATTGTTATTTATGCGCCGATCATTGGTATTGGTGCGATTATTAAAGTAATTCAGTCCAATGCCAATATGACGTGGATCATTGCTTTGGTTATTGTGGTTATTTTAAGTATCATGATGGTGGCTTTTACGACTGTTATGCCTAAATTCAAGATTTTGCAGAAATTAATGGATGGCTTAAATTCAGTCGTTCGTGAAATGCTAGATGGTATGCCAGTCATTCGTGCTTTTAATAATCAGAAAAAGGAAGAAGAAAAATTTGAAGAAGCTAACAGTAAGATTATGAAGACAAACATGTTTACAGCACGTGCAATGTCTACCTTGATGCCATTGATCATGCTGGTTATGAACAGTGCAACCATTCTGATTGTTTGGGTTGGTGGTCATCAGATTGATTCTGGCAGCTTGCAAGTTGGTGATATGATGGCGTTCATGCAATATTCCATGCAGATTATTATGGCCTTCATGATGATTACAATGATTTCTATCATGATTCCACGTGCCAGTGTAGCGGCTGGACGTGTTTCGGAAATTTTGCATACGAAACCAAGTATCGAAGATCCACAAGCACCAAAACACTTGGCAGATGATCAGCGTGGTCGCATTGAATTCCGTAATGTATCCTTCCGTTATCCAGGTGCAGAAGAGGATGTCTTAAAAAATATCACCTTTACTGCGGAACCAGGACAGACGACGGCCTTTATTGGAAGTACAGGTTCAGGGAAATCAACGATTATTAATTTGGTGCCTCGTTTCTATGATGTGACGCAGGGTGCGATCTATGTAGATGGGGTGAATGTCAAAGATGTGACGCAGCATGAATTGCGTGATCATATTGGCTATGTGCCGCAAAAGGGTACGTTATTTACGGGTACGATCGAAAGCAATTTACGTTATGCTAAAGAAGATGCTACTGAGGAAGAATTAGCGAAGGCCGCTGAAATTGCGCAGGCTTTAGAATTTATCGAAGAAAAACCGGAACGTTATGAAACAGCGATTACACAAGGTGGAACTAACGTATCTGGAGGACAGCGTCAACGTTTATCGATTGCCAGAGCTTTAGTGAAAAAACCGGAAATTTATATTTTCGATGATACCTTCTCAGCTCTAGATTTTAAAACAGATGCTAAACTGCGCAAGGCGTTAAATATTTTATGTCAAGAAACAAAAAGCACGGTATTATTGGTAGCACAGCGTATTTCCAGTATCATGCATGCCGAACGTATCGTCGTGTTGGATAAGGGTGAAGTTGTGGGTATCGGTAATCATGAAGAATTGATGAAATCCTGTGAGGTATATCAGGAAATCGCCTATAGTCAATTGTCAAAGGAGGAATTGGGAAATGAGTAAAACAAACCGTCCTTCTGCACCAATGCGTAAAGGGCCGATGGGAGGACATCGCGGTCCTGGACGCCCGGTTGAAAAGGCTAAAAACTTTAAAGGTACGATGAAGCAGTTAATTAGCTACATGAAACCTTATTATGTAAAAATTATTATTTCTTTCATATTCGCCATCTTTTCAACGATTTTTATGGTTGTAGGTCCTAAAATCAGCGGAAAGGCTATAACCGAATTAAGCACTGGCTTTATTGCGAAAGTACGAGGAAGTGGCGCAATTAATTTTGATCGCATTTCGGAAATATTACTATTTTTAATTGGTTTATATCTGATTTCAACCTTCTGTAATTTCGTGCAAGGCTGGATGATGGCAGGCGTGTCACAGAAAGTATCTTATAATCTGCGAACATCTATGTCAGAAAAAATCAATAAACTGCCATTCGCATATTTTGATAAACAATCACATGGTGAAGTATTGTCAAGATTCTCTAATGATGTTGATACGATTCAGCAGACACTAAGTCAATCTTTATCACAACTATTATCTTCAATTGTACAGCTATTTGGTTTTTTAATCATGATGCTGACCATCAGTTGGCAAATGACATTGATGGCTCTTATTGTTATTCCATTATCTTTGATTTTGGTAACAACGGTTGTAAAGCATTCACAAAAATACTTTGCCCGTCAACAAGCATCTTTAGGTAATGTCAATGGTCATATTGAAGAGATGTATAGCGGACATATGGTGATGAAAGCCTTTAATGGGGAAGAAAAAAGTATTGCCCAGTTTGAGACTTTTAATGATGAACTTTATAATTCTGCATGGAAATCACAATTTCTAAGCGGATTGATGCAGCCAATCAGTATGTTTGTAGGTAATCTGGGCTATGTCGGTGTATGTATTTTAGGTGGTTATTTGGCCATGAATGGTATTATTGAAATTGGTGATATTACTGCCTTTATTCAATATGTTCGTAGCTTTAATCAGCCAATTGCCCAACTGGCGCAGACAATGAATGTCATGCAGTCAACGGCTGCCGCAGCAGAGCGTGTATTTGAGTTTTTGGCCGAAGAGGAAGAAGTAGCGGAGACCAAGACACCGCAACCGATTGCGGCACCTGATGGAAAATCGTTAATTGACGGTATGGTGACGTTTGAAAATGTTCATTTTGGATATACACCAGATAAAATTATCATCAATGATTTCTCGATGTATATCAATGCCGGAAAACGTGTTGCCATCGTTGGACCTACTGGTGCCGGTAAAACAACGATCGTAAAACTGTTGATGCGTTTCTATGAATTAAACAGTGGTACGATTTATGTGGATGGCTGTGATATACGTCAGTTTAGCCGCAGTGATTTACGTTCTTTATTTGGCATGGTGTTACAAGATGCATGGTTGTTTAATGGAACGATTATGGAAAATCTGCGTTATGGCAGATTAGATGCAACAGATGAAGAAGTCATGGCTGCAGCCGATGCTGCATATGTTGATCACTTTATTCGTACTTTAGATCATGGATATGATACGATGATTGATGAAGAAAGCAGCAACATCTCACAAGGACAGAAGCAGTTGTTAACCATCGCACGTGCGTTCTTAGCAGATCCAAAGATTTTAATTTTGGATGAAGCTACTTCCAGTGTAGATACCAGAACGGAAGTTCTGATTCAAAAGGGCATGGAAAAATTAATGGAAAATCGTACATGCTTTGTCATTGCGCATCGATTAAGCACGATTCGTGATGCCGATTTGATTCTGGTTATGAAGGATGGCGATATTGTGGAAGTCGGAGATCATCAAGAATTAATGGCCAAGAATGGCTTCTATACACAGCTGTATAATTCACAATTTGAAGAATCTTAACTATCAAGATAGAATGAAAACCAGCAGAATAAGATCGTTTGCTGGTTTTCTTATTTGGGAAACCCTGATGATATAAAAACTTGAGAGATGAAGGACTATGCGTTATAATAAACCATAGCAAGGGGATGATGAGATGAGGATACAAAGTCTTAAACATTGGATAAAGGGAAGTTTAATAGTAATTCTCTTTTTTATTGTATGTATGCAAAGAATTGATGCACAAGAATATAAAATGGCAAAACAGCTGCCGTTTTCTGTCAGCAGCACATCAAATGTGACATCCATTACTTTAACTTGGCAATGGGTGCCAGAAGCAGATGTTTATAAAATTTATCGCAGTGAAGGTGATGCAGAACATTTTACCTATATAGGCAGTGTTGGGAACTTAGAATATACTGATAGGGTGGTGAATAAGGGGAATACAACGTATTATTATCGTATCGAGGCATATACAGGAACACGGCTCATCGCTACAAGCACATTAACTAATCATCGTCTGCAATCGATGACAGCTCCCATGCTGAGTGCCTATGTCATAGATTATTCTGGCATAGATCCATATGTACAATTAAACTGGGATCCGGTAGAAGGCAGTACTTCTTATGAAGTATATCGATATACGGCTAAGACGAAAGCTTATGTAAAAATAGCAACCATAGCTCATTCAGATAAAGTGTTCAGCTTTAACTATATGGATTCAGATCTTGCCTTAAATCAGTCCTATACGTACAAGATCAAAGCCCTACGAACAAACGAAGCACTTTATAGCAATACAATAACGGAAACGCTGGAGCCGTTAGCAACTCCAAATGTGAAAATGGAAGCAAATACTTCCTATCTTCATTTGTCATGGGATAGTATACAAAAAGCCAAATATTATGAAATTTATCGCTCAACTTCACCGACGATGGGATTTACAAGAATCGCGGTAATTGAAAATTATTATACTTTTTATACAAATCGCGTCAATAACGCTTGTAAACCAAATCAAACATATTATTATAAAGTCAGAGCTAGACGAACCATTAACAATAAGGCAAATTATGGAGCATTCAGTAAGGTTGTCAGTGGCAATATGCACTTGGCAAAGCCATCCATGAAAGCAAGTGGTGGTCCACAAATTACGTTATCATGGAAGGAAGTGCCGGATGCCAGTATATATACTATTTATCGTTCTACGCAAAGTACAACAGGTTTTAAAGCCATTGCTTGTGTTTCTGACAATCGCTATGTACAAAAAGGTGATAAAATCAAACCAAATCAACGATATTATTATCGTATCATCGCCAAGAATGAAGCAAGTGGTGTGAAAAGTTCAATTTCTAATACGGTTTCCGCTTTTATCAGTATAGGAAATCCCGCTTCAACGTCTGCTAAGGCAAGCGCCGTTAATGCGAATCAAATAAAGATAACATGGAAAAAAGCGACACGAGCTACAAATTATGAAATTTATCGATCCACCAGTAAGACAAAAGGCTTTGTGAAAATTGCCACAACGGCAAATACAACTACGTATACGGATGCCTCATCATCACTTATCCCTAAAAAAACCTATTACTATAAGATAAAACCGATTCGCAAATATTATCAATGGAAGTTTGTTGGAAGTAATAGTAATGTAACCATGGCTATGACACAAATACCAACAACAAAAATCACTTCCATTTCATCACCGGGAAAAGGGAAGGTGATCATCAACTGGAAAAAGATCAATAATGCCCGATATAAGCTTTATCGCAGCACTAGTGTACTGTATTGTTGACATTTAACTAAATATTTATAGCTATTATAGCCG